>CAMWXH010000043.1 GCA_947178165.1 uncultured Porphyromonadaceae bacterium
TAGCCGACGTTATAATAAGTTGTACCTACAAGGTGTACTTCAGTTAATGCTTACAGGCCGATAACCATTATCTCGTTTACACCCAATTCATAAACGGCAACTAAGATGGAGCGCATGGTAGAATCGAAAGGATTGACGATGGTGCCTCCGGCATTCTTTATAATCTTCACATCGCCATTGCGGAAGCCAAGAGCGGCCGGCAGAAGCTCGATAAGGCGCGTGTCCATGCAGGTCACGATCGCAATCTTTTTATCAGGGTATTTGCTTGTGGCGAAACGCTCATATTCCTTGTTCTCTACAAATCGGCGGTTGAATTCCTTTATTTCCTGTATCATGATTCTAAGATTAATTGGTAGTTGCTAATTTATTAGGTTGGAGATTAGTCTTCATATCCTTTCCAAAGCTAATAAAAAAAGTGGAAACTTGCAAAATATTTGCAAAAGCGGAGAGGAGAGGGGAATCTATGTGAGGAAGAGGACGAGGAGGGAGGAAAAGACGAGGGTGATGTTGGCTACGGCGTAGGTGACGGTGTAGCCGAGGTTGGGGACGTCGCTCTGCAATACGGATTGGATGGCTCCGATTGAGGCTACGCTTAACCGGGCGCCGGCTACACATCCGAGGGTGACGGGGGTGGAGAAACGGAAGAGTTTGCGGGCTATCAAGATATTTATTACCAGGCCTAAGATGGTTAATATTGCTCCAACCAGGAGGATTAAGGGGCCGGCGGTCTTTAATCCTTGCATAAGTGCGCCTCCGGCAGTCAGGCCTAATACGGCAATGAACATATTCACTCCAAGATTATTGAAAATCCATAGGGCTGACGAGGGGATATGTCCGAATACAGGGCGACGCGTGCGAAGCCAGCCGAGGGACAAGCCGGCTATTAACGCACCAACACTCATGCCTAATGACATCGGAATCCCTTTTATTTTGATTGACAATGCTCCGATGATGCATCCGACGGCAATCCCAAGGCCTACGAATACCATATCGGTGGCATCTGAAGCCGGGTCGGCATAACCTATCACGGCGGCTGCCTGAGCCACATCTTGCGGCCATCCCACGAGGGTGAGTATGTCGCCGGCGTGAAGTTCGGTTTGGGCCTTTACGGGGATTGTCATTCCTGTGCGTTTTATTGAGGCCACAATGACGCGTTCCATTTCAGGGAATGTACGGAGCTTTTCTAATGTTATGCCATCAACCTTCCCTTTAGAGATGGTGACAGGGGTGCGTTCGGCACCGAAGTTTAAAAGCTCCGGATCATATACTTCCGGACCGGGTGCGTTCTGAAGTGCCACCAATACTTCCGCCCGCCCTCCGAGCACCACTTCATCCCCTTTGGAAATAAGATTATATTTTGAGGGATTGATCACTTTCCCATTGATGCGCGCCCTTTCCACTAAAAGCCTTGCGCCTGCTTTTTGATAGTAGTCATGAATCTCTGAGGCAGAGCGAGGCGTGTTAAAGAAATCGCTTTCAACTTTAAAGGCTCGGAACACAACAGGGCGGCGTGCCGGGATTATCCCCGGATCTGTATTGGAGGTGCTTTTATCCATCAGCTGTTCGATTCGTGCTACATCCTCCTTCACCTTGTCGAGACCTCCGAGCATTTTTGGACCGATTGTTGACAGGAACCATGCGGACCCAACCGTGCCGAAAACGTATGTCACGGCATAACAAGCCGGGATGAGGAGAAGCATTGATTCACGCGCCTTTTCATCAAGAGGCATTTCCCTTACGGTATCGCCCAACATTCCAAGACAGGCTGAAACGGTCTGCGAACCGGCATACAGTCCGGCGGCGATGGAGCTATCATAGCCCATGATATAGGAAGCCCCGATCACGATTCCGGCACATACCAAGGCACCGGCAATGGCGAATCCTGCCATCTTTAATCCGGGCCCGCGCATTGAACGGAAGAATTGGGGGCCGACTCCATAACCGATGGAGAATAGGAAAAATAGGAAAAAGACATTTTTCAGAATATCAGGCACAGAAATCTTCATTTGCCCGATTATAATTCCCACTATGAGGGTGGCGGCTACAGATCCGAGAGCAAACCCTTTAATCTTGACCTTGCCAAGCCAGAAGCCGAATCCGAGCGTAAGGAAGATGGGGATGAGAGGATGATGCTGAAAAAATGAGATTATTTCTGCCATGTTGGAATGTTTTAATTTAGCGCATCAGTGTTAAAGCCGAGCTTATAATAATGCGATCAAGCTGAGCTGACAATAAAAAGCTCGCAGACTCTCACTCATTGAATGGAAGCCGGCGAGCTTATGGGTTCCCTTGCCCGTCTTGAATTAGCCGTCATTACCCTCCAAGGGCAGTGAACAGGCTCAACAGACAAGGAGCTGAAAAATAAATGTCTCATTATAAAGGCTAAGAATTTTCTATTCAGTAATGAGGAGAGCTGTAACTGCAAAAAATGCTTTCTGTTTGCAATTAGAGGAATGAAGAAAATATACAATTCCCTTTTACTAAGTAACGCCTCAATAAGTGAATGGTTCACAAAATTTGTAAATAAATTTAAAATTGAACTAAAATTATAGGGTTGTGTTAATATTATATAATCCAATAATTCCTTATTTGGCTTGAGCATTAACTGAATCAGCAAGTGAATTTCGGATGCTCAAAGTTGAGAATATAATTTTATAAAAAAGCGTCATTATGTTAAAATCTACTATGATTGCAGGGATTGGTGGTCTATTAGGCACCTGCCTGCGTTTCCTTTCAGAAAAGTTGGGAGCGGCGATATGCCATCTCTCTTTCCCCTTGGGTACATTTATGGCGAACATGGTCGGATGCATCATCATAGGCATGCTCTATGGTTATCTAAATAAGACCGGACGCCTGAGTAAGACTGCCAATCTCCTCTGGATCACGGGCTTTTGTGGAGGTTTGACCACATTCTCCTCTTTTTCCGACGAAATGCTCTCGCTTATAGAGAAAGGAGATGGCGGAATGTTTGTGTTTTATATGGTTACGAGCCTCGTTTTCGGTATCGCAATGGTAGCCCTCGGAGCTGCATGCATTCGTAAACCGGCTGCTAAAACCCAAAATGCTTAACCTTTTAAATTATTTGAAATTATGATTATCGTATATATGCTTATTGCCGGGTTAGGCGGTTTTGTCGGTACTTGCGGTCGTTATCTAACCGGAGTTGCGGGAAAGAAACTTTTTGGTGACAAATATCCTGCCGGCACGTTTGCCGTCAATGTTTTAGGGTGTTTCATTATAGGACTCTTTTTTGGTATCTGGTATCGCCATGAGATGAGCCCGCTCGTGAATGCACTCCTCATATCGGGTTTCTGTGGAGGTTTCACAACTTTCTCATCATTCAGCCACGATAGCTTCGCCATGATTCAGAAAGGGGAATGGTGGAAATTCATCTGCTACATTGTTCCTTCGGTTGTCCTTGGCCTCCTGATGGTATGGTTAGGCCTGAAATGCACAGCCTGATCAGACCAATTCGAGGGAGATGCGCTTGCGAGCTGAATCAATATCGATCACTTTGACTTCTACTCGCTGGCCGAGCGATAGGATTTCAGTTACGGAGTTGACTCTACGCCCTAATTTTGAGATATGAATGAGTCCGTTTTCCTTGATTCCAAGGTCAACGAATGCTCCGAAAGCGGTAATGTTATTAACTACGCCAGGGAGGATTTTCCCGATGGCCAGCTGAGAAAAATCTTCGATTTCCGGCACAAATGCGTCTGAATTGTCATCTGTGCGAGGGTCGCGCCCCGGTTTGCGCAATTCCTTTACAATATCGGTCATGGTTTCCAAACCACCCGCACCGGCTTCAGCAAGAGCTTTAAGGTCGAGACGGTCGAGCAATGCATCATTGCCCGGCAGCTCGGCCGCTTTTACATTAAGAGAGCGGGCCATCCGATCCACAATTCCGTAGCTTTCAGGATGTATTCCTGTATTGTCGAGCGGTTCCTTACCGCCCGGCACTCGAAGGAATCCTGCGCAGAGTTCAAATGCTTTGTCGCCTAACCGGGGCACCTTCTTCAATTCACGCCGCGACTTGAAGTCGCCATTGCTTGCACGATAGGCCACAATATTGGAGGCAAGAGCCGGCCCAATTCCGGATACATAGGATAATAATCTTTCGGAAGCAGTGTTAACATCAACGCCGACGGCATTCACGCAACTCATCACCGTATAATCGAGGGCATTTTTGAGGGCCGCCTGGTCAACATCATGCTGATATTGGCCCACGCCGATCGACTTTGGATCTATCTTGACCAATTCGGCAAGAGGGTCTATGAGCCTGCGTCCGATCGATACGGCTCCGCGCACGGTTACGTCCTTATCCGGAAACTCCTTTCGTGCAAGGTCGGATGCGGAATACACGGAAGCGCCATCCTCGCTTACAACAAAAACCTTCGATGGATCCATGATGCCGTTCTGCTTAATGAACGATTCCGTTTCGCGTGATGCTGTGCCATTGCCGAGCGAAATCACGTCAAGTTTATGTTTACGGATCATCCCCTCAAGTAGGCGTTTTGCGCCTTGAACATCACTCTTAGGCTCCGTTGGATAAATCACGCCCTCGTCGAGGAGATTCCCTTGCTGGTCAAGGGCAACGACTTTGCAGCCCGTGCGATATCCGGGGTCGATGGCCAGCACCCTCTTCCCTTTGAGAGGAGAGGCAAGTAACAATTGGCGCAGATTTGAAGAGAAGATGTCGATAGCCACCTTATCTGCCATCTCCTTTAGAGAAGCTGACACCTCATTCTCCACGGATGGTTTCAGCAGACGTTTCGAAGCATCTTCCACAGCCTCTTCAATAATCTCGCGGCATTCCCCCGAAGCGTTTCTTGGCACGAACGCCCGGCAAAGGGAATCATTGAGCGACTCGGAAGCATCGCCTAATGAGAACTTCACCTTAATCAATCCTTCCCGTTCTGCACGCCGCAAGGCAAGATACTGATGCGACTGCATGCGCCTCACAGTCTGTGAAAAATCGGCATATTGGGCTAATGAGGAGTGAGCGATATCCTCCTCTTTCCCTTTTGCAACAGTGCAATTAAGGGAAGCCGACCGATTAAACGCATTGCGGGTCAGATTGCGCAGACGAGGGGATTCTGACGCCCACTCGGCTATTATATCCATTGCTCCGGCGACATCTTCATCTGAAGAATAGGGAAGATGCCCGGACATGATTTTCTTTGCAAGCGGTTCGAGGCCCTTTTCGCGGGCTATGGTGGCACGAGTGCGTTTCTTTGGCTTGAACGGAGCGTAAGTATCTTCCAGCTCGGTCATGGTTGAGGCCTCCAGGAGGCGTTGCCTGATAGCGGGAGTCATTGAGCCGGCCGATTCAATAGCATCAATTATGAACTCACGCCGAGCCTCAATGTCGCGCACCTGGCGCAAAGCCGTCTCGATGGCACGGATGCTCACCTCATCAAGGGAGCCGGTCCGTTCCTTACGGTAGCGAGCAATGAAAGGCACCGTGGCCCCCTCGTCAAGAAGTTCTATTACTGCCGACACCCCTTTCAGAGGTAAGCCGGTTCTTTCGGCAACTGCTGAAGAAATATTATTTGTCATAGTCTTAGAACTGGGCGTAAATGAAAGGCTGCACGCTCTCAAGCCGGAAATTGATAACTA
This sequence comes from uncultured Porphyromonadaceae bacterium, assembly GCA_947178165.1. Taxonomy (GTDB): domain Bacteria; phylum Bacteroidota; class Bacteroidia; order Bacteroidales; family Muribaculaceae; genus Lepagella. Next base: position 5,620 of record CAMWXH010000043.1, read on the forward strand.
ATTGCACACAGATCACAAAGATGAGGAGCTTAAGAATCCAGGGAATCTTGACAAATAGATCCTGCATCCTGTAAAACGTTTTCTCCTTCACCACAAGATGGACTATGAAAGCCACTGCAATGAATGCAGACCACACCGGGCGCGCCGTTATGAAAGGCACGAAATAGTCGATGCTGAAATCATTCCCGATGCGAGTGATCACTTCCACTGCATTCTCCACACTGCTGGCGCGGAAGAAGATCCATGCGAAAGCCACATAGCAGAAAGTGACAATCCAAGAGATGAGAGAAACTGCAGCGCCTTTGCCGAGCTTGTCGAGCCACGACTTGCTGCTCTTGTGAATCATAAGGCCAACTCCATGAACCGCACCCCAGATGATGAACATCCAGGAAGCGCCATGCCACCAGCCTGCAAAAAGCATGGTGATGAAGTTGTTTAGATAGGTGCGGAATTTCCCTTTGCGGTTACCCCCCAGAGGTATGTATAGGTAATCGCGGAACCAAGTGGAGAGCGCGATATGCCATCGGTGCCAGAACTCTGACAGGTTGAGCGATTGGTAAGGGCTGTTGAAGTTTGGCAGCAGACGGAATCCAAGCACGGCCGCGATGCCGATGCTGAGGTCGCTATATCCTGAGAAATCGCAATATATCTGCATCGTATATCCGAAAACACCCATAAGGTTCTCAAAACCGGAAAAACCGGTTGGATCATCGAAAATCCAATTGTTATACTGTGCTATATAGTCGGCAATGACTCCCTTCTTCAAAATGCCGCATATAATCAAGAAGAGTCCCGAATAAATGAGCTCTTTGTCAATGGGCAGGTTCTGCTTAAGCTGCGGAATCAAGGTCTGGGGACGAGTGATGGGGCCAGCCATCAACAAGGGGAAGAAAGTGAGGAAGAAAGTATATTCAAGAAGAGAGGTGTCGCCCGGGAACTTGCGTTTATAAACATCCACCACATAGCTTATGGCCTGGAAAGTATAGAACGAGATACCGATCGGGAGGAAGATGGTCATAGGGGCGAAGTTCGACTCTATGATATTATTCAGGGTCTGGATCGCGAAGTTCGTATATTTGAAATAGAGGAGGGGAGAGAGCACTATTATAACAGTGAGAGTGGCCAGTCCCTTTCGCTTTCCGCCGTCGGGAAGTTTCTGCATTAACCTCGTCAGCCACCAGGAAATAAGGGTGGTGGCCGGTAACAGAAGCATGAACCATCCGTTGGCCTTGTAGGCATAAAAAATGGAGAAAAGCACCACATAGCCTAACATCACCTTTCTCTGTCCTCTGCGCACAAGGATATAGATGGCGTAGAACACCAGGAACGTAATGAAGAAAGTAAGGGTACAATATTGCAATCCACCTTCGTGAAGTGTGAAATACTCCTTCAAGCTCGATAATATCTGTTGAAATGTAATCATAATTTTTTGAGTTTGTGGAGTTATTTCTTCTTTTTGCGTAACTTATAAGGTTTAAGCATCAGGAGATGAGTTACACGCACTTTCTCCTCCGGCTTCTCCATGATTATGGGGTATCTGCTTGCCGGGCTCTGCATCCAGCTGGCCACGGTGTCCATCCAGCCCACTGCGGCTTCGTATGTGGGGTGCTTATGGTCAGGGCCACGTTCCATGGAGAGGTGAGAGCTGTCGAAGAAGCGGTCGGCACCCACGGCCTCCTTGATCATATTGGTGAAACCCTCCTCTTCTGTCCAGTTCGGAGGACTCACCCATACATAAGGAAGATCGCCGAGTTTCTGCTGAATCTCCTCCACCCATTTCTGACGGCGCTTTATGTCGCGGGCCTCCACCTCATTGCTTCCGAGGCAGATCACAACGTAAGAGGGGTCGTATTTTCGCAGGAAATATTGCAGCGTGTCAGTCTGGGCCCAATGCTGAGTGGTCGAGCTGAACCAGACCACGCTCTCAATCTCGTGGCCGTTCTTGGCTGCGTATGATTCAAAAGGCCTGCCTAAGTAATCCACCATAGAATCACCGAAGAAGAAAATCTTCTTTGGCGTAGTGTCCGGCTGGAAAACAGTTTCAGCCATTGCTTCATGGATTGTGTCGGCCGGGAGGGCTGAGACAAGGCTCTCTTCCTCAGCTGGGGTTGCCAGGGCAAGGAAATCTGCTTTCCGTATCTCTGTGTCATCTTCCCCGATTGTGAAAGAGGATAAAGAATATAAAAGGAAGATAACCAGGGCGGTCAGTCCTAATAGCAAAACTTTTATGTCGGTTTTCATTATTTTATCTGAGCTTATAGGTGGTATGGCTCTTTTCATCCTCGAGAATCACTCCCGCATCGGTGATTTTAAGAGTATATTTTCCCGAGAGGTTCATCTTGGGAACAATGATGCTGATTTCTGCTGTCTTGCTATCCTTCACTGCAATATCATCGACATTGAAAGCTTCGCCATCGAGCACTCCTCCATTGCCGTTGAAAGCGATATATCCGTGAGCGTAATCAAATTTTTTGAAATTAAGGAACTCTCTAACCTCGTCGGGAGAATTGAAAGTCAGGGCAGAATAATCATCGTCAGAATCTTCAATCAGCGCTGAGGCAGTATCGGTGATGTCGGAAGAATCTGATTTTCCGGAGCCGGAATTACAGGCAATCATCATGATTATTGCTGTTAGACAGGCTGTTATGATTAAACAGATTTTTTTCATTAATGAATAGGTTGCTTGTTATGTAATTTGGGGGCAAAATTAGAGAAATGGATTGAGAATTGCAAATCATTTTAGCTCAAGGCTAAAATAAATTTATTGAAAAGATTTTGAAAAATGGTTTGTGTAAAATTCAAAAATTTTATAACTTTGCATTGAAATTCTGCGGAGCGTTCAGTCGCGAGGCAGAGGTGGAGAAATTTGGCTGCTTGCAACCACTCAAAAAAATGCTAAAACTGCAACTACATTCCTTCTGCAGGGGAAGGAATCCAAGTATGTCAGATTTTTCATTCGCATATTGAGCGGAAGCAGGGTGAGACGCCACGCTTCCGCATTTTTTTATAAAGACAACACTTAATAATATAAAGGCATCACTTATTTAAAAAGAAAAATAAGAATCAAATCAATATGAACTATCTATTTACATCAGAATCAGTTTCTGAAGGACATCCCGATAAAGTTTCGGATCAGATAAGCGACTCACTTCTCGATGAATTTCTTGCCCAGGATCCTGAGAGCCATGTTGCCATTGAGACTCTCTGCACCACTGGTCAGGTGGTTGTGGCAGGAGAAGTCACTTCGGATGCATACGTTGACCTGCCGAAGGTTACGCGGCAGGTAATCCTTGACATCGGTTATAACCGCGGTGCTTACCGTTTCGACGGAGACGCATGCGGCATACTTTCTGCTATCCACGAGCAGTCTCAGGATATCAATCGCGGCGTGAAACGAGATGAAAGCGAAGGAGCTGATGCCAACGACCTTCAGGGTGCCGGCGATCAGGGCATGATGTTCGGCTATGCCGTTGACGAGACAGAGAACTATATGCCTCTCACTCTTGACCTTTCGCATCTGATTTTGCGCGAATTGGCCGACATAAGAAGGGAAGGGAAGGAGATGACATATTATCGCAAAGGTAAGAAAACAAGCTATCTGCGTCCCGATGCGAAAAGTCAGGTCACCGTGGAATATGACAGCAATAACAGGCCCGTGAGGATTCACACCATTGTTGTTTCCACCCAGCACGACGAATTTGTGGCTCCATTGGCCGACACAGCGGCCGCTCAGGGAAAAGCTGACGAGGAGATGCTTGCTCAGATAAGGAAGGATGTAGAGGAGGTTCTTCTGCCAAGAGTCAAGGGAAAGCTCCCAGAAAAGATACAGGCGCTTTTCGATGACAAGCTTATCCTTCATGTCAACCCGACCGGAAAATTCGTTCTCGGCGGACCGCATGCCGACACGGGCCTTACGGGGAGAAAAATAATTGTTGACACATACGGTGGGCGCGGTGCTCACGGAGGGGGTGCGTTTTCCGGAAAAGACCCTTCGAAAGTGGATCGTTCGGCCGCATACGCGTGCCGTCACATAGCCAAGAATCTTGTTGCCGCCGGTGTTGCGGGAGAGGTGCTTGTGCAGGTGGCCTACGCAATCGGGAAAGCAGAGCCGGTGAGCCTGTATATCAACACATACGGCACATCAAAAGTGAATCTTACCGATTCTGAGATTGCGGAAAAGGTGAAGAAGATGTTCGACCTTCGTCCCAAAGCAATCGAGAAGAGACTGAAGCTGCGCAATCCGATCTACCGTGAGACAGCAAGCTACGGCCACATGGGACGCACTCCCGAAACTGTGAAAAAGAGTTTTGAAGTGGCCGGGCAGAAAGAGCCTCTGGTGCGAGAAGTTGAACTCTTCACTTGGGAAAAGCTCGATGCTGTGGAGGAAATAAAAAAGGAATTTGCACAAAACTTTGGCAAATAATTGAAAAATAGTTATCTTTGCGCGTTTAAATGCCTAAACATAGAATTGCGATAGGTGCAATTATCTGTTTGGAGGTGAATATCGGTGCCTCCGAATCACCGTGGTTTGAAGCGTTTGAACAAAGATATCCTATTCATCCATAGCCAATTAAACAGCAACATAAAGAATGGCAACATTAGAGAAAATCAGAAGCAAATCGGGCTTGTTGATAGTAGTGATAGGCTTGGCACTCCTTGCCTTCATCATCGGCGATGCCCTGACCAACAGCCGCAATATCTTCGGCGACCACACTACGGTGGCGAAGGCCGGCTCTGCAAAAATCGACATTACCGAATATCAGCAGAAACGCGAAGAGCTGAACCGCCAGCTTGAGGATGCCCGCCGTCAGAACCCGGCCAGCGTGGCGAATTTCGACACCCAGACTCTTCCCGAGATGGCAATTCAGCAACTTATCCAGGAGACCCTGCTCCTGAACGCCGCCGATAAGGCCGGCATTCAGGTTACCGGTAACTTGCTCCGTTATTATATGCTTGAAAATCCCGGCAATCAGGATGTGATGCGTCTTGTGCAGCAACTCAATCAGGCTGGCCTTGCAGTCCAGACTCCCCAGCAAGCCTACGAGTTGATTTTCAATCCCAAGCGTAACGGCATGACTGATGCGCAGATGGAGCCTTACCAGCGTCTTTGGCTTTCGGTTGAGAATAGCTCTAAAGATAATATCGCACGTCAGATCTATGCCCGACTCCTTCAGAAGAGTGTGAAGGCTAACGAACTCGACAAGAAAGCTCTTTATAATGATTATGTGAACACAGCGCAGGTTGAACTCGCTTTCCTTCCTTACGGCACACTCGATGCAAAGGAATATCCAGTTAGCGAAGCTGAACTGAAGAAAATCTATGAAGAGAAGAAAAATGACTTCAAGGTTTATGAAGATACGAAGGATATAAACTTTATCTCCGTAAGCATTGCTCCCTCAAAGCAGGATCTTGACGAGTGCCGCGCGCTTGCAGAGAAGACCGTTAAGGCTCTTTCAGATAGTGCCTCGCAGCTCAGCAAGGATCTCAAGAAAGATGGCGTTATCCTCACTCATCACGCTCTCCGCGGTTCAGACCTCCCTGCCGGCGCAATGAAAGAGTTTATCCTTAATGGCGCGAAAGACAGCGTTAAGCTCGTAAGCCAGAATATGCAGGGCTTCACTGCGGTTCGAGTAACCGGCCGTGAGTCGCAGGTTGACTCAATCCAGGTTAACGTCGTAATGGCCGCCACAGTTGATCTTGGAAAGAAAGTCCTTTCACAGCTCAATTCCGGCCTTGCCGCCGATTCAATCACCGTGCGCTTCTCTCCCGATAGCGTTGTTCCTCAGCTCAACCAGTGGATTCCTCTATATACAGCACAAGGCGCAACAAACGCGCTTCCCAAAGAGACACTTGACAGCCTTGTGAATGCAGGAGGAAAATTCATCACTATCAATGAAGGCGCGCAGGGCATGGTTATGGCTTCGCTCGTGAAGCAGAACGCTCCTGTAACCATCTATGAATATGATGAAGTGAACTACGTTCTCGGTCCCAGCACCAAGACTGTAAACGACGAGCGCACCAAGCTTGAGAAATTCCTCGCCGCAAACACAACTGCCGCAGATTTTGCCAAGAATGCAGAGAAGGCAGGTTATGCGGTTCAGCGTTTCAGCCTTACTCAGAGCAGCCCGGCTGTTCCTCGCATGGCCGGCATGAATTCATATTATCCTGAGAGCCGTCAGGTGGTGCGTTGGGTGATGATAGATGGAAAGCCCGGAGAGGTTAGCCACATCTATGAGGCCAAGAGCACAACCAACCCCGTTCTTTATGCGGCCGCAGTTGAGAGTGCCTACGATGATTATACTCCTCTGAGCAACCCCGATGTGAACCAGTATCTCACTGAGCAGGTGCGCCGTTCCAAGGCTGGCGATAAGCTCGTGAAACAATACAGCAAGAACACTCAGAGCATCCAGACAGCCGCACAGGCAATGGGTGTTGAGGTAAGGACAATCGACAATTTCCGTTTCGGCCAGAACCCCGGCGTTGCTGATGCCGCAGTTATGGGTAAGATCAATGGTTCCAAAGCTGATAAGAAAGTTGTTATCACTAAGGGTGAAGGCGGCGTATATGTTTATCAGATCATGGGCAAGAAGAAAGAGAACTTCCCCTATAATGAAGATCAGTATGCACAGCAGTATATGCAGCAGATCAATCCTAACCTGATTCAGATGCTTATGGGCAATTCAAGAATCAAGAACAATATTTACAAGTTCGAGGCAGGAGATTAATTAAGAAAAGAAAATCCAACAAATCATGAGGGAGCAATGGCAAATAGGTCGTTGCTCCCTCATCGTTTTAAAAAAATGTCGCAAAGTGTGCTAAAATTATGAAAGATAGAAATTTTTAGTTATATTTGCGCATTATTGTGCGGAGCTATCAAAGCTAAGTGAAAATGCTATTAATATTTCAACTCCGCGCACCGACTGGCTTACTTGAGACAATCAACGCTAATGAGACATTCTTCCAGACATAGTTCCTCCACCGTGATCTCTGATTCGGGACATTTAACCCGGAAAAGGGGAGAGGAGAGAGGCGTGGAAAATGCCGATGGTGTGAAAAATGTGATTGGGGGGTTAAGCGAGACGGAAAAAGTAAAGCTATATCCTAATAATACTAACTTACAACAGATTGGAAATGAGGCAATTACCCCCCCCCGAAAATGACAATTCGCGCAAGCGGAAAGCACTCTTGCTGATTTTTGGGAAAGCCTCCGGAATCACAGGACTTGCATTTTTATTATCATTTCTTATATCCTCGCCCTTCGCTGCCACTATATCGGCTCTTTTCTCATCAACGGAGAAGAGCGACTTCGTCATGTCCGACTTGTTTTATCAGATAGCGGATAATCGTCCGGTGCGCACTTTCGACGACCGGATGGTTATCCTCGATATAGGCAATTCCAACCGGCAGGAGATAGCAGAATTGCTGTCGGTGGTTTCATTATGCGGACCGAAGGCAGTGGCAATTGATGTAAATTTTGAATTGCCCGGAGAGAATGATTCACTATTGCTTGAATCCCTTTCATCCCTTCCTTCCCTCGTGTTGCCTTTAGGCGTGAGGGAAGAGGGAGAAAGATTCGTTATTGCCGACAAGCCTTTCTTCTATGATGATCTTAAGGATGTTAACTACGGTGTGATCAATTTTCCCACCGACCATCCGGGGGCAACTGTGAGGGAATATGCAAAAGCATTTCCGATGAAGGAGGGAGGGCGTTTATTGTCATTTCCGGAAGCGGCGGCAAAGGCAGGGGGGTATAAGGTTGACTTGCACGAAAAATCCTCCGGAGTTCCGACCGGAATAATCGGCTATCACTCCCGGGAGATAATCACTATACCATACGACGAGCTTATCGACAGGGCCGAAGAGCTGACAGATAAGATCGTGTTGGTCGGCACAACGACCGAAGCCGGCGACGTTTATTCCATTCCACTCCGTCGGGGAGTATCAGGTTTAGAAATACACGCTTATTCACTCAGCACCATCCTCGATGGAGTGGAACTTGAACGTATGCCCGGATATATAGCAACGATAGTGGCTGTTGTGGTCTGTTTCCTTATGGTGTTAGGAGCGATAGCTATAAAATCGGGAATGAAGGGACTGGTATTGAGAGTGGCGCAAATTGTGACTCTTTATCTGCTTGTAAGAGTTGGTTATTCCTTATTTGTGGATCATGACATTGTGAGCGACTTTTCACAAGCCATACTGATGATAGCTTTCGGACTCTTTTCAGTGGATTTATGGAACGGCACCGCTTCCCTTATAGATTGGATAAAGAAAAGGATCACACTATATAAAGAGAAGCGACTGGAACTGAAACGAATCTGAATTAGCTATAAAAGGGGGAGCGGCATAGGAAGAATGGAGATTAAGGGAATAATGATGTAAATGAAATAATAAAAGTAATATCAATAATGATGCAACGTCTATTAATCATCTTGTTATTAGCATTCGGAATTAACACCGCGATGGCACACTACAGCCTTTTCACTGTCGTGGGAGATGTTAAAGTGGAGAGTGCGGGAAAAACCGTAAAGGCCGCAAAGGGGCAGACGGTTAAAGCCACCGACTATATCATCATACCTCAGGGTGGAAAGGTAGAGGTGCTTAACGACCTTGACAAAAGGGTATATACCTCAATAAAGCCCGGAAAGATATCGGTCACCAAACTTATGATAGAGGCTCGCGGAGTCGCGGCTGACAATGGAGCCAATGTGGCTTCACGAATGAATCTCGGGCGCAAATCGCAGAAAGGGACTGAAAAGGTTTATGTGGAGAAAGGGATGGTGCGCCGTTCGCTTGCAACATACGATCCGGAAGGTGATCAGATGGAGATGAATGCTGAAACCTTAGGGAGATATGTAGCTTCAAGAATTTCAGCCGGCACGCTTTCGTCGGGTGAAGAGGCTCCGGTCCCTGTGGAGAGCAAACGGCTCGCTGAAGGTGGACTCGGTTTCAAGATGGAGAATAACTTGCAATTCCCTATCTATTTCAACATTATAAAGATACGCAAGGGGAGCAAGGATGATGTGAATATATCCCCCTTAGGGCAACCGGCAGGGAGTTATGTGGTGCTTCCGCAGCAAACCCTCTCAAGGGAGCATTTCCCTGCGCTCGATGAAGATGAAGAGCAGATACTTATAATGACCAATTGTCAGTATGACGTGGATAAGGTTATTGAGGAGATAGTGAAAGCGCTCAACGATCCCGACCTCTCCTCAAGCAACGACTCATCATTGCCTGTATATATTCATAAAATCTGACAGTATTGAATCTATAATGCAAACAAACTTAGCTAAAAATTAAAATCACATATTATGAATGGCAAACGATTACTATTTGGTCTGATGTTTGGAGGGTTGATTCTTTCCGGAACAGCATTCTCTTTTGCACAAGAGGAAAACGTGGAAGAAGCCAACTTGTCTTATACATTCAAACGTTCAAAACCGGTTCGTTCCATAGAGCCGTACCTTACAACAGTTTATTCCACCGACGGAGTGGATGTGAACACGCTTCGCGGAGATATGCTGCATAAGGGGAAGGACAGCATCACATATTTCAAAGTCAATCCTGCGGGTGTGAATTTCGGAATCATCACCAAGAACAAGAAGGGTGAGCGTTCGGCAAACATATATCACACATACAAGAATGAAGTTCATCTGAATAAATTTGATGCCAAGCGTTACGGCACCCCCACAGCCCTCGGTTACACTCCAGATGCCCGTTTCATCGTTGTGGCAACCGACAGAGGAATCTTCTTCGTTGAGCCGAAGAAATATGAGCCGGTATTTCATATTCAGGGAGTGCCTTTCGCAGTTGAGGATATGGCATTCAGCCCTAATGGGTATTTCCTTGCTGTAAAAGGGGGAGAAGAGGTGATCATCTATAATATTGATGAGAAGAAGATAAGGAAGCGCATGAATGTTGGTGAGAAGATCAACGGCATTGCATTCAGCCCTGATAGCAACGATTTCGCTGTCCTTACCGACGATGGCATACTCACCCTCTATAACACTCGTTCTTTCGAGCTGCGGAAAATGATTGATGACCTCGGCGATGCCAAATCATTTGCTTATAATTTTGACGGAAAATATGTGGCCGTAGTGAAAGACGGCTCCAATTTTGTCTTGGTGAACCTTCTCCGTGATTCTGACCGTGAACACTATTCAAGCCAGAATGGCGGTATCGGTGATGTTGAGTTCATACTTGACAGCAATGACAACACCATAGTGGTTGTGCCAACCAACAACGCTATCGTAGCAAAAAGGCTTCCTCATCTCAAGCCATTCTATAATAAACTGATTGCCGATGAAGTTGAGCGCAAGATGGATGAATGGTTGAAGATGATGCCAGGTGAGACCATGGAACAGTATCGTGCCCGTGTCACCGATGAGAGCCGCGCGCGCCAGCGCCGCCTTTTCGAGGATGAGATTGCCACAGGCTTTGCCGGAGACATGCTTGCCGGAGCGACAATGAGCCTCGGCAGCTATGACCGTGCAAACGGAGTGCTTGCACTGAACTTTGACAGCATGCCCACAATCTATCTCCCGGTGCCTGAGGCAGACGTAACGTCATTCCATAATGTCGGCGACCTTAAGCTATCGGAAGTTATGTATGGCATTCTTCCCGACGACAGTTTCGAAATCGTCTATGCAAAGGTTACCAACAGTGCTGACGGCAAGAGCTATATTTATGATAACCTGATGCGCGCCGACCTTCAGTATATGGCAGCCGACGATGCAATATCTCTCGAGATGCTTCAGCAACAGCAGATGGAGGAGATGAAACTTCAGGAGCTTCGCCAGAAGGTGATGGATGAGGCAAAGAAGATGAATGTCATTTCCGACCATACGCAGATTGCCGTGGATTCCAAGGTGGTTCCTGAATATGATGCCAATGGCGAAAAGATATTGAATTATCAAGTTAGCGTGACATATACGGTAGATCCTGAATTTTCGGCACAGGAAGATTTCGGCCCCGGCAAATATCACATAGATGAATCAGGTGCGGCCTCCTCGATGCTTAACATAGTAAAGGAAGCATTCGAAGGGGAGTTCAAGCAATACCTCAAGGCGGGCAAAAAGGTAAAGGCACGCCTGCTCGGCACAGCTGATGCAACCCCGATCATGCGTGGAATAGCCTATGACGGCGCATACGGAGAATTTGAAGAGGAACCTGTGCGTATCGATAACCGTTTGAGCACCATCACAGTCACTACTAAGGATGGCATCAAGGAGAATGAGCAGCTTGCCTTTGTGCGCGCACTCGGAGTGAAAGACTTCCTTAACCGCCATATCAACGGCTTCAAGGATATGGATACCGACTATGTATATGAAGTTAATGTGAGCAAGGATAAGGGTAGCGAACATCGACGCATCACTCTTGAGCTTACCTTCGTTGATGCATATTGATACTATTGGAGAGAACTGAAATGAAAAAAGAGATAAGAAAGATAGTATTTATGGTATGTGCCCTGCTGTCGGTGGTATTGTTGCCGGCAGTGGTGGCCTCATCGATGCCACAAGATGTCGCGGCAGATGAAAACAGCATTGCTTCTGCCGATTCCCTTGCCATTGCCGAAACCACGCGATTGGTGGAAAAAGCTTCAGCAAGCTATAAGAACTTGAAATTCATCCAATATGACGGTGTAACAGAAGAGACACTCTATCCCGAGGTTATGACCGTATATGATGATGTAAGGGCCGCATTAGGCGCTCCTGCGCTTGAAGCTTCAGATGTGACACGTTTTAAGGGGATTCTGCTCGACCTCAGCGATCTGCTGCGAAAAGGTTCGGTATATTATTCCAACAAAGGGGATATGGGGGAGATGACCCGATATGCCACGGTGTATGTGGATCTGCGCAACGACCCAATGATGAAGGATATGGCTTTTGGCAACGCCGATTCGGGCCTTTACCCCTCGCTTGTGTATTGCGCCGCTTCGGGTGCATACAATAATGGAAACTATGAGAAAGCCGTTGACTATCTGGATGAGTATCTGAATACCGGAGCAACCGACCGCCGCGAACAGGTGTCGCTCTTCCTTGCTCAGGCATGCCTTAATGCCAAATGCCCCGAAAGGGGACTCAATAAGGTTATCGCCGCAACCGAGCAATATCCGGCTAATTTCAATCTCCTGATGCTCGCCCTCCAGAACTGCCTGGATAGCGGAGAAACGGAGAGGATGCAGCCTTTGCTGACAAAAGCACTGGCAATGCGTCCTGACGATGAACAGTTGCTTATGGCTCAAGGAAGGCTGTTTGAGGATGAAGGAAACTATTCTTCGGCAATCGATATCTATCAGCGCCTTTACGAACAGAAGCCTAACAGCATGGCCGTGAACCAGCATCTGGCGCTTTGCTACTATAACCTCGGAGCCGACTATTATAACAAGGCGTTGATGGAAAGCGAGGAGAAAGCTTCAAAACGTTATTCTCGTCAGGCTCAGGCTTATTTCTCAAGCGCGGTGAGCAAATTGGAGACAGTTGTTGAGAATGACCCGACCAATCCCAAATATCTTAAAGCCTTGGCCATCACCTACGGCTGCCTTGGCAATAAGACTCGTCTCGATGAGCTAAACCTGCGCATGCAGGCATTGGGTATGCCGGCAATGCCTATGAACGGTATGCCCGAGTCGATTGCCTTTGCTGAGAATAGAAGCACCGGAGGAAGCAGCGCATCCGGAGTCCATATCCCCGATTTCCAGGAATTTGCAAGAGGATATGTAGAGAAAGAGCTTGCTTCCTGGTCAAAGAGAGGGGAGTTTGAAAAAACAGAAGACTATGAGAAGCGTGTAAATAAGGATAACGTTTATCAGCAGTATCAGATGCTCTGTAAGAAAGCAGAGAAAGACTATCTCCAGAAATATGCCGGCCGCCTGAGGATTAATGACCTTTCTCTTGAACCATACGACGTGGATAATGAGAGCTATAAGATCAATTCCGCAATGGGTCCGATTGTGGTGAAAGTGCCGCTGAAGAATAAGGAGGCTGAGGCTTTCAAGTCCTCCTGGAGCTCCATTCAGGTTCGCAATCCGAAATATTTCATCAAGGATAATCACGTTGCCATTGCTTCTGTGGAACTTGTCACCTCAGGGGGCAAGACTTACCGTTACGATGCCTCCCAGGCCGCCAATTATGACTTCACTGATGTAGCCATAGATATGCAGTCGTTCATTGCGCAAGGCAACTCTCGACGTGACCGCGGCGAAACGGCTCAAGGCGCAGGAAAGCCTAAGGTGTTGCGCGCAAAGAGCGATGTGGATGAAAACATACCTTTGACCAGCCGAAAGGCCGAAAAGACAATCGCGCTAATTATAGCAAATGAGAACTACAAGCAGGTGACCGATGTGGAATCCGCACTTAACGATGGAGAGACCTTCGCCAAGTATTGCACAATGACATTGGGTATTCCGGAAAGTCAGGTAATGCTTTATGAGAATGTGACATACGCTGAAATGTTAGGAGCTCTCCGCAAGCTGCGCCAGCTCACGGATGCCCTTGGCGATGGTGTTGACGTGATCCTCTATTATGCAGGTCACGGCTTCCCCGATGAAGGGAACAAGGAGGCATATCTTCTTCCCGTGGATGGCGACGGTTTCACCTCAGCCACATCCTTCTCATTGAAGAAGCTCTATTCCGATTTAGGGTCGATGGGTGCTGACAATGTGATGGTATTCCTTGACGCATGCTTCAGCGGTGCCACCCGAGAAGGCGGTATGCTTGCCGAGGCACGTGGCGTTGCCTTGAAACCGCGTGTGTCAGATCCGGAAGGGAATATGTTCGTTCTCAGCGCGGCAAGCGACCAGGAGACAGCATTGCCCTACAGAGAGAAGAATCACGGCCTCTTCACTTACTACCTGCTCAAAAAGATTCAGGATACAAAGGGGAACGTAACCTTGAAAGATCTGAGCCAGTATGTGGAGGAGATGGTGAAGAAAAATTCATTGACAGTGAATCAGAAACTCCAGACTCCGCGCACGAGCGTTTCAGGCCGTATGCGCGACACCTGGACAAATAAGCGACTTCGTCCCTAAAAGAGAAAGCTGATGAGAAAAGTATTATTTCTATTGCTATTCCTCGCGCCTCTGTTATGCCAGGGAGCCGATATTGTTGGCGTGACAGGCGAAGCCACCTATTATGACGATGGAACCAAGTCGAAGGTTGAATGCATGAGGCTGGCCGCCGAGCAGGCAAGAATAGATGCTTTGGCCCGTAAATTCGGAACAATAGTGTCGCAGGATATACTTCAGGCCGACCGGATATCGGGGAATAAGGAGACCAACGACTTCCTTGCCCTCTCCTCAACCGAAGTGAAAGGGGAGTGGGTGGCAGATGATGGCGAGCCACAATATGAATTTTCACACGATGCTCACGATAACCTTATCGTGAAGTGCAAGGTGAAGGGTAAAGCCAAAGAGATCTCCAACGAAGCTTCGGCATTCGAGGCAAGCGTGCTGCGCAATGGAACCGACCTCAGGCATGCCGATAACCTTTTCCGCGACGGTGATGACATGTTTCTCTATTTCCGTGGCTCGGTGGATGGTTTCATAAATGTATTCCTTCAGGATGAACAGGGTGATGTCTATCTGCTGTTGCCATATCCTCGCGACACGAAAACCCGCGTGCCTGTTAGCAAAGACCGCGACTACATATTCTTTAGCCGTGAACTTGACAAGGCAGGAGACAAATATGGCGCGCCTGTGGAAGAGATGGTGACGACGGCTCCCGATAAGGCGGAATATAATCGTATGTACGTCATCTTTTCTCCTGATTATTTCTCACGCCCTGTGATGAATGCCAGCGCCGGACTCCCGGTGATGAAAAGCGATGAATTCAATAAGTGGCTGGTAAAGACGAGGAGAAATGATCCGAAAATGGGAGTGAAAGTGATGAATCTTCAGATTGCCCCCAAGTGACAGGAGCGGGTTAATTTGCAGGATGACTTTTGTAACATTTAATATTCAATACTTACTTATAACTTAAATTAAAATCAAAATGAAAAGATTTATTGTAGGCCTTCTGGCCATCGTGATGTTGCTTCCCCTCTATTCAGAGGCGGCCAACAAACAGCTTGAGAAAGCACGTAAGAAAGAGCTGAGCCAAAAGCTCAAAGAGTATAAGAAAGGGAAATGGGAAATCATGGGCAGCCACACTCTTGACTTCGCCCTCGCCAACCATTTCGACCGCCTCAACACCCTTGGTGAGGATGCACACGAGGTGGAAGGAATCTCGACACGCACAAAATCAAAAAACACCGGCAAGCAGGCGGCCATCAACAATGCTGTGGTGACTTATGCACAGGAAGCCGGAAGCACATTGCAGGGTCGCGTGGTTAGCGATATGAATGCCAACGGCGTTAACGTGGATGGCGAGTTTGATAACTTCTATGCGGCCTACGAGCGCCTTGTCGAGAAAGAGATCCGCGGTGAGATGGAGCCTTCCTACACTATCATCCGCACTAATCCTGACGGCACTTTTGAAATCCGCACCTATTTCATTATCTGCGAAAGCGCGGCAAGCAAGGCTCGTATGCGCGCTCTCGAAGAGGCAATGAAAAACTCGGAAGCCGCACAGAAATATGCCGGCAAGATTTCCGAATTCGTGAAAGAGGGATTTGAATAATTTAAAGGGATTTTAAAAATAAAAGGAGAGGAGAAAAAGGCATGAAGAGAGAAGTAATAGCAGCATCATTGATGGCGGGAATGTTGATATCGTCGCCCGCTTTTGCGCAGGATAAAAGAAAATCGTTTGATGAGTTCCGCAAGGAGATACTTAACGGTTATTCCGATTTCCGCAAAACGATACTTGATCATTATGCCGACTTTCTCAATGGGGAATGGCACGAATACGAGAGCCTGAACGGCGAACGTAGATACAAGACGCCTAAACCGTCGAGGGTTCCGAGTGTGGAACCCTCGGCTCCCGCTCCGTACCCCCCCAACCCCCCCACCCCCCCAAAGCCCGGTCCCGGAAATCAA
>CAMWXH010000044.1 GCA_947178165.1 uncultured Porphyromonadaceae bacterium
TTTGGCGTATACACGCTTTCCAGGCGTGCCTCTTCAGCCACTCGAGCACCACTCCTTAATTATTATTTTTCTTTTTTATGCGCTCCTTGATTGTTATTTTTCTTTTTTATGAGGAGGTTTCCCTCTTTCACATTGCGAAGTTAATGCTTTTCTCTGAATTAACAATAATTTTTTATCACTTTTTTTGTAAATTTGCGTAATTTTTAATTGAAACGGTTTTCTTCCGAAAACGGATGATGCGGATTTCAATAAATTATGGATTATTCCTACTTCACTCTTTCTGAAAATATCAAAATGAAGAAGTCGATTATGAAATTCAAGGCTACTGTGATATGTGCCGGTATCGCCCTTGCAACAGTGCTTTCAGGTTGCGGAAAGAAAAGCGAGGAGACCGACAGCTCCCTTCCTGCAGGATTCAACAAGAAGTCAGACACTGAGAAAGTGGCATATATGATGCGCACCGCCACTCCCGATTCAGTGGCGCGTTTTGTGATGAATGCATCGTTAGGTAAGATTAAGGGTGTGCAGTTGGATTCCTTAGCTATGGTGGAACTCTATATAGTTTCAAACTATGATTCCCAGAAACAGTTGCAATATGCCGAAGAGTCAGTAAGGCTTCAGGACCAGCTTTCTCTTGCCCAGCGCATGCAGCTCTTTAAAAAGGGTTCTGCCGATGATCCTATCGGCTTTGGCCTCGACCTCGGTCTCGGTTACCTCTCAATCATAAGGGAGAAAAATCTGTCGGCAAAAGATGTGGAGAAAGAGATAAAGGAATTCAAGAAGGAGTGCAAAGAGGATACGGCCACATATCGTCGTTTCGTGATCGGCTTCACCGAAGCTCTTCGGCAGGATAAGGATAAGGATGTGAAGAAGGAGATATATGACAGGTTCATAAATCTGGATAAGAATTAAATCAAAAAAAAGGAAAAAACACATATAGATATGAAAAAAATATCAGATTACTCAGCGCAGATGGAGAAATATATCCGTGAAGTTAATCTTCCCGGAGGAGTGTTATCCACACTTTACCAGCCTATCTCTTACGCCCTTGCTTCGGGCGGAAAACGTTTGCGCCCCTCGTTGCTTTTGATGACCGCCGATGCTTTCGGTGGAAAAGCCGCCGACGCGTTCTCTCCGGCCGCAGGAATAGAGGTGTTCCATAACTTCACTTTGCTTCACGACGATGTGATGGATAATTCCGACACACGTCGCGGCCGGCCCTCGGTGTTTGCCAAGTGGGGCTTGAACGCGGCCATCCTTTCAGGCGACACGATGCTTACGCTCGCCACCCAGCTAATCTCAAACGTTGAAGATAAACTTCTTCGTTCTGTGCTTGATGCCTTCAATGCCATGGCTATCCGTGTCTATGAGGGTCAGCGTCTTGACATGGATTTTGAAACTTCCGATTCAGTGACCCTTGAAGATTATATCCGCATGATTATGGATAAGACAGGTTCATTGATAGGAGCTTCAGCCAAGATAGGAGCCCTGATAGGCGGTGCATCAGAGAAGGATGCAGAGAAGATGTATGAATATGGCATGATGCTTGGCGTTGCGTTCCAGATTCAGGATGATTGGCTTGATGTGTTCGGCGATTCCACCACATTCGGCAAGCCGATTGGAGGAGACATCAACAACAATAAGAAATCATATCTCGTGCTTAAAGGATATGCTTCGGGCGGACCCGAGGCTGAGGCCCTTCGCGAGGCAATGAGCCTGCCAGCCGGCGACACTAAAGTGAAGGTTGTGACTCGCATATATGAGAAAATGAATCTGTCGGCTGTATGCCGTCAGGAGATTGCAAGCTATTCAGCCAAGGCGTTGGCCGCCCTGAAATCCACTTCGCTCAGCGATGACGACAAAGCTGCCTTCAGGGCTGTTGTTGAAAAACTTACCGGAAGAAAGAAATGACCGATACGCATACCCACCTCTATATGGGTGAGTTTGAAAATGGAGGCTGCGAAGCAGTGGAACGAGCCATCAAGGCCGGAGTTGGAATGATGATTTTTCCGGCAGTTGATTCAGATACCTTTGCGCAGATGAATAGGCTCCATCAGCTCTATCCCGAAAACACGCGGATTGCCATTGGCCTTCATCCGACCGAATTGGGGGAAGATTGGGAACGTCAGCTTGATGAAATGGAGCTGACGCTTGAAAAAGAGCCTACAGCGTATAATGCCATCGGTGAAACCGGGATTGACCTATACTGGGATTCATCCAACCTCGAAAACCAAAAGAAGTCGTTTGGCCGACAATATGAGTGGGCGCAGAAACATAAGCTTCCTCTGATCATTCATTGCAGGGAGGGTATCGAACCGGTTCTTGAAGTGATATCATCTCACGAAGGCGAACAGCCCGAGCTTGTGTTTCACAGTTTTACTTACGGACCAGAGGAGGTGAAGCGGATTCGTGAGGTTTGCAACCCTTGGTTTGGAATCAACGGAGTGGCGACTTTCAAGAATGCATCGGCTGTGAGAGAAGCGGTAAAGGAGATAGGGATCGACCGCATCCTTCTTGAAACCGATTCGCCATATCTTGCTCCCGTGCCTTACAGAGGGAAACGCAATGAAACCTCCTATCTTCCCGCTATCTGTTCGAAGGTAGGCGAGATCTTGGGTATTACTTCCGAGGAAGTAGAGCGCATCACTGATGCCAATGCAAAAAAAGTATTTAAATTATAGAAGCTGTTTAACCGGCTTCATAAAGCGAAAATAAGTGTTTTCATTTCCGCTCCAACAACCTGTGGCGATCTTTTTGCTCGTCCTCCTTATAATATTGCTCGGGCCATTGCTTTTCCGGCGATTGAAGATTCCGCAGATTGTGGGTCTGATACTTGCCGGCATAGCGGTTGGTCCTTACGGCTTCAATCTCCTTGACCGGGATGCGAGCTTCCGCATCTTCGGTGAAGTGGGCATCCTTTACATAATGTTTCTGGCTGCCGTGGAGATTGACATGTATCACCTCCGGAAGTATCTGAAGAAGGGGATAATCTATGGGCTGCTCTCCTTTATCCTTCCTATGCTATTCGGCATCTTCGGGTCGCGCTATGCATTTGGAGTTGACTGGACCACCTCGGTATTGATAGCTTCGATGTATGCCTCACATACGCTGGTGAGTTATCCTACTGTAAGCAAGTTCGGCCTTTCAACGCAACGGGCCGCAGTTGTAGCTGTTTGCGGAACCATCGTTGCTGTGCTTCTTGCCCTCCTTGCCTTGGCGCAGGTGGTGACGGTGCATCTGCGTGGGGCGTTTGTATGGGTTGATGTTCTCCGGCTCATAGGATTGATGGGTGTTTATGCCCTGGTGGTAGGCTATTCCTTCCCTTGGCTCACTCGCAAATTCTTCAAGCAGAACAATGAGTCGGTGAGTCAATTTATTTTCATATTGGCACTTGTATTCATAGCCTCCCTTCTTGCCAAACTTATCGGCCTTGAAGCTATCCTCGGAGCCTTTTATGCTGGCTTGGTGCTTAACAGGATGATTCCGGATCGTTCATCTTTGATGCGAAACATCCGGTTTGTTGGTAATGCCATCTTTATCCCATACTTCCTTATGGGAGTGGGGATGCTGATAAATGTCGGGGTCATCCTCAAAGGATGGAATGTGGCGTGGGTTGCGGTGAATATGACGGCTGTGGCGCTGTTCGCCAAATGGCTTGCGGCATACGGTGCAATGAAGATTTTCGGATTTTCTTCTGTTGACAGGCAATTGATGTTCGGTTTGTCATCGGGGAAGGCCGCGGCCACGATTGCGGCCACAATGATCGGATTTGAATACGGCATGCTGAGCGAGGATGTGATGAACGGTGCTGTCGTCATGATTCTGTTCTGTTGCATCGTTTCCTCTGTAACCACTGAAAGCGCCTCCAAAAAGATAAGGCTGGCTCTTTCGGCAGAAGATCTTTCACACGAGGATCTTGGACGAGGGGAATTTGCGCGTCAGCTCGTGGCAATCTCCAATCCGCTCACGGCAGCAGGGCTGATGAAACTCGCAATTTTTATGCGCGCCAAGGAGAACACAAGCGAAATAACGGCTTTATTCGTGCGAACCAACGACGACACTGCAATGAAAGCTATGGGAAGAAATGCTTTGCGCGACGCTGTGCAAGTGGGAGAGAACGCTGAGATGGCAGTAAAGAGTGTTGAGCGCTTCGACATAAATGTTGCATCGGCATTGAACAATGTAGGCAAAGAGGAGAACAGCACCGATATAATAATCGGACTTCACCGTAAAAGCAATATTGTTGATTCCTTCTATGGGAGCATGATCGAACAGCTTTTGCGAGCCACTCACAAGATGATATTCATGTCGAGATGTTTCGTGCCTCTTAACACAGTGAACCGTATCTTCACCGTTGTGCCTGAAAATGCAGAATTTGAGACGGGTTTCCAGCTCTGGATTATGAGGATAGCTAATTTGGGCGCCCAGATAGGAGCTAAGCTCATTATCCTTGCATATAGCGGAACAATCGAATATATGAAGTCAGCTCTTGAGGATGGTGGATATGAAGTTAGATATGAATTCCGCACCATGAGCTCCTGGGACGATTTCATCTTGCTCTCAGGGGAGATTAAGGAGGAAGATATCCTCACGGTAATTGCCGCCAGGAAAGGATCTCTTTCATATTCATCCGATCTTGAGAATATGCCCGGTTTCCTTGGGAAACATTTCAGCCGGCATAACCTGATGATTGTGTATCCCAAGCAATTCTGACGGAGGAAATACTGAGGGGATATAAGTTCTGAGAGTTATGAGTGAGGAGAAAATTAGATAAGAAAGATAACAATAAATGGAAAAGAATTCAAAAATATATGTGGCCGGACATCGGGGAATGGTAGGCTCGGCCATTGTCCGTGAGCTTCATCGTCAAGGTTACGACAATATCATCACACGCACGCATAAGGAGCTTGACCTTACCGACCAGAAAGCCGTAAATGAGTTTTTTGCCGAAGAGAAGCCGGAATATGTATTTCTTGCCGCGGCGAAAGTCGGCGGAATAGTTGCAAATGCAAATGCGCTTGCCGACTTCATGTATGAGAATATGATGCTGGAGATGAATGTCATTAATGCGGCATGGCGTAACGGTTGCCGCAAGCTTGAATTTCTCGGCTCCTCCTGCATCTATCCGCGCATGGCTCCTCAGCCAATGCCTGAATCCTGCCTGCTCACTTCCGAACTTGAAAAGACCAACGAGGCATACGCTCTTGCAAAGATTTCGGGGTTGAAATATTGTGAATACCTAAACCGTCAGTATGGCACTGACTACATATCAGTGATGCCTACCAACCTCTACGGTCCGAATGATAACTATCATCCGGAACATTCACACGTGCTTCCGGCCCTGATTCGCCGATTCCACGAGGCCAAGGAGGCTGGAATGGATAGTGTTACCTGTTGGGGCGACGGAAGTCCGCTAAGGGAGTTCCTTTATGTTGACGACCTGGCTAATCTTTGCGTTTTCCTAATGAACAATTATTCAGGAAATGAAACGGTCAATGCCGGAACGGGAAAGGAACTATCGATAAAGGAATTGACTGAATTAGTAGCCTCTGTGGTGGGATATGAGGGGAAGATTGAATGGGACGTGACGCGTCCAAACGGCACGCCCCGTAAATTGCTTGATGTCAGCAAAGCCACTGCCTTGGGATGGACCTATACCACGGAGCTTCCCGATGGCATACGCCTTGCATACGAAGACTTCCTCACCAACCCTATGCGTGCGGAGAGGTGAGTTCCTTTAAGGTTATGAGATTTAAGCAGGGTGGGAGCGAGCCGGTAATTACCGGTTACGCTCCTTCACTATTCCATGCCTGAAGGCATAGAGGAGTTCGATAAGTTCATCAATCTGGCCTTGCAGCTCCTTCCCCTTGTCCGTGTCGCGCACCCTCATCCTGTGAGTGCTCATCTCCACAAGCTGGGTGGTGCTCACGATATCGGTGCCGTGAATCACGGCATCCTCGGCAGATGAGAAGGGTTCATGCTTCACAAGCTGGAATCCGCGGCTGTGATATACCAGGGTATAGCCTGCAATGCCGGTGGTGTTATGATATGCTTTGGAGAAACCGCCGTCGATCACCATAAGCTTGCCGTTGGCCTTAATTGGCGATTCCCCTTTCCCTTGTTTAACCGGCACGTGGCCGTTGATGATATGTCTGTGTTCGCCCGTTACGCCAAATTCATCCAGAATCATGTCACACACCTGTTCGTTGTCACGCCACTTATAGTAGAACCCTTTCTCCTCCTTATGAATCTCCTTGTCATTGATGAAATAGCGTTCGAAAGTTGACATCTTAGCCTTATCGAAAAGCGGGGAGTCGTGGCCGCACCAGATATACCAATAATAGTCGATGGCAAACTCTCTGAGTTTCTCGGGCGCGTCGTCATTGAACGCGATGCGCATGAGACGTTCCGTCTCCTTATAAAGCTCCTTCCCTTTATAAGATTTTCCATTTATCTCCACCTCCTTCAAGGTGCCATCTTCGTTCAAAGGCATCGAGGCGTGAAAGAGGAGGTTGGAATTATACACACCGTAAAGGGAACCGTTGGCCAGCAACCGGTCCACGTGTTTCCTTAGCCCAGTGCTGATCATGAAGGAATGATGAAGTTTCTCCACAAGCTCCTTCTCTTCGGGAGTTAGCTCGTAAGGATTCTTTGGGTCGATCGTCGGGAAATCAGTGTCATTAAGTTCAAACTCCCTGCCGTCAACAGTCACTGTCCCTTTATCATAATCAATGGCCCCAAGAAGTTTGCGGTCGGCCATATTCCATTGTGGATACTTGTCGATCAAGGCGCCCTCAAGCTTGAACTGGATAATGCTTATCGCCTTATGCATCTTTGCAAGTAGGCGGAGCGACTTCTCATTGGGCACAGAAAGGTCGGTATCGAGCTTCGGCTTGAACGGAGTGCAAGGATCGTTGCCGTAAGTCTCCATAGCGAAGGTGGCTAACGGAAGGATATTTATGCCATAGCCATCCTCAATGGTATTCATGTTATTATAGCGCATCGACACGCGCAGCACGTTGGCAATGCAGCAATCGTTCCCGGCGGCGGCGCCCATCCATAGAGCGTCGTGATTGCCCCACTGGATATCATAAGCCTCGAAACGTCCAAGCATATCCATAATGATATGTGCGCCCTGTCCTCGATCATAGATATCGCCTAAGATATGAAGATGGTCAATGCTGAGTTTCTGAATCACATTGCACATAGCCACAATAAAAGAATCCGCCTGCCCTGTGGAGATAATGGTCTCTATGATACGGTTAAAATATCCTTGCTTGTCATTATCCGATGGAGATTCGTGGAGCAGCTCCTCGATGATATAGGCAAATTCCTTTGGCAGGGCCTTCCTGACCTTGGAGCGAGTATATTTCGACGAAACTGTCTGGCACACCTTGATTAGCTGATGCAGCGTGACGTGATAGAAATCGGTAAGGTCGGTTTCGGAAGTATGTATAAGCTGCAATTTCCGTTCCGGGTAATATATGAGAGAGCAAAGCTGGCGGATTTCAGATTCGCGCACTGAATTTCCAAACACTTCCGTCACCTTTCGCTTGATATTTCCCGAGGCATTCCTTATAATATGCCCGAAAGCCTCGTGTTCCCCATGCAGGTCGGCCACAAAATGTTCGGTGCCTTTAGGGAGGTTCAAGATAGCCTCAAGATTGATGATTTCAGTGCTTGCTGCAGAGATGGTAGGGAAAGATTGCGACAGAAGCTCAAGGAGACGTTTATCCTTTTCCACAATCTTTGGTGTTAGCGTTTCAATATAGGAGTTTCCCATAATGGTATAGATTAGGTTGCAGATTTCATTCTTTCAAATTGCGAGGGGTCACCGACCACCCAGATAGTATCGCCCGATTGAAGCTCCACATCAGGGGTGGGCTGGATAAAATTATCCTCCCCGCGCTGTATCTTTACAATCATTGAATAATAATCCTTCTGTATGTCGGTTTGTCCGAGCGGCATGCCGATGATTGGCGACTTATCGGTGAGCTTGATGCTGCTGAGTTCCACCTTTGGCTGAATAGATGGGGCCACAGCCGATTTACGCCAACATTCAATATCCTCATTAAGGGCCTTCAGCTGATCGTCAGTGCCGATCACACCTAAAATGTCACCGGGGAATATCCTTGCATCGGCCGACGGGAGGGGCATGTAGTCATCGCCGCGTTGAATGCTCGATACGCTCACGCCATAATCCCTGCGCAGTCCCGAGTCCTTAAGCCGGTCGCCAACGAAGGGAGATGAGGAGCCCACCTCGATATAAGCCTGGTGGAGGTCGTCGATAAGGTTATTGTTGATGCCGAGACGAGTGTTTTCGCGAATATTCAGGTTGTCCATGAAACGGGTCTCCATGTTGCGATAGCGTGCGGTAAGCTTTGTGGAGGCAAAGATCATGACAAGTATGAAGCATCCTAATCCCACAAGCCAGCCGATAAGTGTGGAGTAGGCAAGCGTGCAGAAATAAACAATAAAGAAGAGTGTGATAAGATAACGTATTATTCGCATGGCCACTAAAGGCACGTCGTAGAAAGATGCCGATTGGTGAAGCCTCATCCTTTCATCAGGCTCTGTGGTAGAGAAAGAGAGTGCAAAAAGGAATGGAGCCATTGCCATGATGGTCAGGATTGTGGCAATGAGGTGGCCGAAGTTCTCGAAGTGACCTTCAAGGAAGGGGAAAAGGAATTGTTGCGAAACCAATATTTCTGCAAGAAGGATAACTGAGTAGAGCAGAATACGCCATAAATATCTCTTTAAAATAGCCCTCCACAGCTGTTTGGTCTCATTGGAGTCTGTAACCTGTTTTGAATATCTCGAAATAAGGAAGTTAAGACCCTTTGGAAGATGTCGCTCCACAATGCCGTATGCACCATCTGCCATCGTGATGAAATATGGAGTGGTGAAGATGGTCAACACCGAAACAGCGACAATAATTGGATAAATTGAGGGGTTAAGCACACCGAGCGACATTCCAAGTGAGGCGATAATGAAAGAGAACTCACCCACCTGCGTCAAAGTGAAACCGCTTTCCATGGCCACCTTGAGGTTCTGACCCGTCACAAGCATTCCGAGAGTGCCGAAAATAATCATTCCTGCAATTACCACCACTGCAAGGATAAGTATTTGCCACCAGTAAGTAGCCAGAACGGAGGGGTCAACCATCATTCCCACAGAGATAAAGAAAACTGCCCCGAAAAGGTTCTTTATGGGGCTGATCACTTTCTCCATCCTTTCGGCCAAGACAGTTCCGGCGAGAATGGAACCCATCACAAACGCACCCAATTCCAAGGAGAAACCGCATATCACACTGAATATGGCCATTGAGAAACATAATCCCATCGACACTACAAGCAGAGTCTCGTCGTTGAGAAATTCCCTTGACTTTGTGAGGAATGTGGGGAGGATATACACGCCAACCAGAAACCAGATGATGAGGAAGAAGAGAAGCTTTGCAATAGACATCAGCAGTTCCATCCCCTTCACATCCCCCATGGCAAGAGAGGAGAGGAGCACCAGCATCAAGACAGCGAAGAGATCTTCTATGATAAGCACCGACAGGACGAGGGATGCGAACTTTTTCTGCTTGAGTCCCAGGTCATCAAGCGACTTCATTATGATTGTGGTTGATGACATGGATATCATTCCGCCCAGGAAAATGCAGTTGATGGAATTGAGTCCCAGAATCTTTCCTACGCCAAAGCCGGCGAAGGTCATGCCGGTAATGATGATCAAGGCCGTTACGATTGCCGACGACCCTGAATTCATAAGTTTTTTAAATGAAAACTCCAGGCCGATTGAAAACATCAGCACCACAATGCCGAGGTCGGCCCAGAATGTTATGTTCTCTAAATTTGAAATTGAGGGAAGGTAAGTGAATTTGGGACTTGCCAGGAATCCGGCAAGGATATATCCAAGCACCACGGGCTGCTTCAGTTTCTTGAAAAGGAGCGTAACGATTGCGCCCAAAAGAAGAATCCACGCTAAGTCGGCAATCAGGCCGTTGGTGTGTTCCTCTTCCGACATTGACTTCGAGTCATCTGGATTAATCTCCGATTCCATTTTCTGAGTTGCCTGCACTATGGTTTCCTGTGCAAGGTCGGAGTAAGCGGATGATACGGGGAGTATGAGCATTTTATCAAGTTATAGGTTTTAGTTATGAGTTATAAGCTATGAGAATGGGTTAATGTTCCTGACTGTGCCGTCGTTTCCTGAGTTCAGACCTCAACACGGCCTTGTGCTGGATTCTCTGGATCACGTAAAGGTTATAATAGGAGAGTATGAGAGTGGTGAGCGGAAGGCCTATTATGAGTCCCATAAATCCTAAGAGAGATCCCCAGATTGATAATGAGAGGAGTATGATGGCCGGATTCAATCCCATTGCCTTGCCCATAATCTTCGGTGTGAGGAAAAGATCCTGGATGCATTGGACGATTATATAGACAGCCATGCTTTCCCAGAATATCATCCAGAAGTTGCCTCCGGTGCTTACTGTCCATACGAGACACAACACTGTGGTGACGGGCAAGGAGATTACCTGCAGATAAGGAACCATATTCAGCATTCCGATGAAAAGGCCAAGCACAACGCCCATCGGAAGGCCGATTATCAGGAACCCTATCGAGAAAAGGATTCCAACGATTAGCGCGATGAGGAACTGCCCGCGGAAATAACGGTTCATAGCATTCTTTATGTCATCGAAAATTCGGAAAACCCGGTGGCGGTGACGGTGGGGCACCAATTGGCGGAAACTCAGCATAAGCTTTTCATAGTCGAGCATTATGAAGATCACATATAGAATCACTATCAGCCAGCTCACCACTCCGAAGATGAAAGCGAGGGAATTGCTAAGGAAGCTCCATGACTTGGAGATGCTTGACTTTATTAGCGATGACCATTCGTCGCGCGACAGAAGCTGTGATAGCTCATTTAGGTCGAGATTCTCCTTAATGAAGTTATGAATATTCTGCGAAATGTAAGGTATGTCTATTTGCGAAGTGGCATATTTGCGTATCATATCGGCCATCGATTCGCATTCCGATACGAGGTAAGGAACGAAAATGATGCAGAATATCCCTACAGCCATGCAGGCTTCAAGGAGAGTGAATATTACCGGAATGAAGCGTGAAGAGATGTGAAGCCAACGCATGTTCCATTTGACAATGGGCTCAAGCATATAAGCCACCAGGCAGGCAACAAGGAAAGGGAGAAGAACACCCTTCAGGTAATCGAGTAGGATAAGCGTGACCACAATGGCGCATACCGAGAACACGATTCTAACGACACGGTCGAAAGTGTAAGGTCGGCGCATATCAATGTTCGGCTCCATAGGCAAGGGAGGGAGAGGATTGGATTAATGGAATGTTAAATTAGAAGTAATTTAAAACACTTCTTTGCTTAAAGGGAGGATTTAGTTCTTCAAATATACAACTTTTTTTGTAAATTTGTTGAGAATATTATGAGAAAAAGAGAAAAAAAGAGAAAAATAGCTTTGCGGCCGCTGTTCCTGCTTCTCCTCGTTGCATTAAGCGGGATAAGTGTATTGGCCGGCCCGGTTGAAGATTTTGCGTCGTCAAGGGGAATCTCCTCATCCTCTACGGCGGTGATGATCTCCGACCTGCGCACAGGAGAGACTGTTGTTTCATATCACCCTGATCTTTCTTTGGTGCCGGCGAGCATCATGAAGAGTGTCACTGTTGCCGGGCTCCTGAGCCAGAGCGATCCTTCGGGCAAATACCTTACTGATGTGATGATAACAGGCCCGGCAGTGAACGGTGTGCTTGGCGGGGATTTGCTCGTGAAAGGCAGTGGAGACCCGAGCCTCAATTCCAGATATGTCACTGGCGGATCAGATTTTGTGAAAGAGATAGTGAAAGCTTTGCAGGACCGTGGCATAAGCAGGATTAAAGGGAAAATACGTGTTGATGAAAGCATCTGGAGCGGACCGGCCACTTGTCCCACATGGGGGATGGGCGACCTGGCGCAGTCATACGGCACCGGGCAGCACGGACTTAATTTCGAAGATAATGCTTCGGGAAAGAAATCGGTTTCCAATCCGGCAGCTATCTTCATATCACGTCTCAAGTCGGCATTAGCTTCCGGCGGAATCGTCCTTGAAAACGGAGAGATGCCGGAGGGGCAGAGCAAGTTATTGCTCTCGCATGAGTCGGTTCCTTACGATGAGATTATGCGGTCGTGCATGATGCGGAGCGACAATCAGTATGCCGAGGCTATGTTGCGGACTTTGGCTGTGCTTCAAGGGAAATCCGGTTCAACTGCGGAGGGCGCGAAAGTGAACACGGAGTTATGGACCCGCAACCGTGCGCCTATGACGGGCGTTCATATAGAGGATGGTTCCGGGTTGTCGCGTCAGAACAGAGTGACAGCTTCATTCATGACCCACGTGCTGAAAAAAATGTGGCACGATCCTTATTATGTTTCCTTCTTTCCTTTGGCCGGGCAGGAAGGGACTCTGCGAAATTTCCTTAAAGATACACCTCTTGAAGGCTATTTGGCAATGAAAACCGGGAGCATGAATGGGATACAATGCTATGCCGGCTATAAGCTTAACGATGATTATGAACCCACCCACACGGTTGTATTTATTCTCAACCAGATGCCTAACAGGGCAGAAGCAAGGAAGGCGGTCGGCGATTTGCTCCTTAAGGTGTTCGAAAGGGAATGATAAAGTGTTTGAAAGGGAATAACGCCCCAAACATAAGAATAAATTGAATTTATATAGTGAAATAAGAATATGAAGATAGATATAGAAGGAATCAAGGATGCGGTTTATGAGTTTGAGGGATTGCTTGAGCTCGCAGAATTGCGTGAGGATAAACTTCAGGCACTCCTCCCTTTAATGAAAAATAAACTCGATATAATAAATTCCCTATTTAGCGCTGCAGATGAAGAGAATCTTGCACTGGAAGATGAGGAGGAGAGGATTGAGGAAACCGAAGAGGAGGCTGTGATTGTAGATGAAGAGGATCACAATATTGCTGAAGAGAATCACAATATCGCTGAAGAGAAATCAGAAATGAGCGATGAAGCAGATGTCGCTCCTGAATATGAGGAGGCCGAGACTGATGAGGTTGAAGAAGTCGATAATGATAATAAGGAAGAGGCAGAAGAAGATGATGAGGAAGAGGAACCGGTGTTTGTAGCCAATGATGAAGAAGAGCAGGAAGAGAAGAAACCGGTGCGTGCTAAGCTTTCCGTTGATACTGCATCGCCAAAGCCGGCTTTCTGTATCAACGACCGTTTCCGTTTCCGCCGCGAACTCTTCAATGATTCAGATGCAGAATTCAATTCTGCGATGGATTTGGTTGCCACCATGGAGGATTATGAAGAGGCTGAAGATTATTTTATAGGTGACTTAGGCTGGGATTTTGAGAAACCGGAAGTGATGGACTTTATGGCTATAATCCGTAATTATTTTGATAAGTAAGTTATATAGAAGTGGCTGGAAAATTATACATAGTGCCCACTCCGGTAGGGAATCTTGAGGATATGACTATGCGGGCCATCCGTGTGTTGAAAGAAGCGGATGTGATTCTTGCCGAAGACACACGCACAAGCGGTGTATTGATGAAACATTTCGATATCAAGACGCCAATGCAGAGCCATCATAAGTTTAATGAGCATCAGACTTGTCAGCATATTGTTGACCGGCTTGAGGGAGGCGAAGTGATAGCTCTTGTTTCGGATGCTGGCACTCCCGGCATTTCCGATCCGGGTTTTCTCCTTTCGCGCGCTTGCCGCGAACGAGGAATTGACGTGGAGTGCCTGCCTGGAGCCACAGCTTTTGTTCCTGCTCTTGTTTCCTCCGGCCTCCCTTGCGACCGCTTTGTGTTCGAAGGATTCCTCCCTTTAAAGAAAGGGCGCGCCACGCGACTGTCAGAACTTGCGTCCGATTCTCGCACCACTGTCATTTATGAATCCCCGCTGCGTCTTGCACGCACGCTCCGACAGCTGGCCGAGACATTCGGGACAGACCGTCAGGCGGCAGTATGCCGGGAGATTTCCAAACTCCATGAAACTATAAAGAAAGGCACCCTTGGCGATCTTTCAGAGTTTTATGCAGTGAACCAAGCAAAGGGTGAAATTGTTATAGTCATCGAAGGTTGTCCGAAACCGGATAAGGCTTCCTCTCGTCGATTATTAGAGGAGGAATGATTTATAGGGTTGAAAAGGAGAATCAGATAGATTGAAAATTATAAAACGCAAATCGAAATAATATGAAAAAAAACCTTTTGTTATTCGGTCTTGGAGCTATGCTTCTGGCATCTTGCGCCGGCAATGGAAAGAAAGCTGAGGATGATTCAATGAAAATTGCAGACCTCACTGCAGAGTATAAGGAAGCTACCAGCTATAATGATTCGCTCCTTCTTCTGATGGGTGATATCTATACCGGACTTGATTCCATCAACATGCAGGAAGGGCTTCTTTATAATATGGGAACAGGCGATAGCCCTGACCGCCGTGCAGAGATTCGCCAGAACCTCTCCAACATTAAGGCACGTCTGGCCGCAAACCGTCAGCTTCTCGAAACTATGGAAGCAAAGCTTGCCTCTTCCGGGAATGAGAACAGTGTGCTTAAAAAGACTATTTCTCAGCTTAAAGCCCGCATAGAGAGCCAGGACCAGAAGATTGCTCAGCTTGAAAATGAACTCTCGAATGCAAAAGGACAGATTGAGCATCTGAATACTCAGGTGGCTGAAGGTCAGGAACAGTTGAAAACTGAGACTGCCGCTAAGGAGGAGGCTCAGGCCGAGGCTAAGGAGGCTAACGAACAAGCTGTGCAGGCCGCAAATGAAGCCAACCGCATCTATTATGCAATCGGAAGCAACAAGGAGCTTAAGAAAAAAGGTCTCCTTGAGAAGAAATTCTTGGGCGCAACAAAGGTGCTTAAAGGTGATTTCGATGCATCTTATTTCGTGGCAGGCGACAAGCGCACTCTGAAATCTATTCCGACAAGTGCCAAAAAGGTTAAAATCTGGACTAATATGCCTGAAGGCTCTTATCAGATCGTAGGTGAGAAGGATGGTCCCAAGACAATTGAGATTACAGATCCCGCTAAGTTCTGGAGCTTGAGCAACCATCTGATCATCCAGACTGATAACTAAGCCAAGCCTTAAATAGTTGGGAAATCAGCTTATCTGATACTAAGAAACAGATATAATGAACAAAGATATAATTATAAAGAAATGGTCGCGCATCTGTCGCGGCCTTTTCCGCACAGGGGCGTTTGCAGTTTGTGTGGGAGTGAGTGCTTTTGCTTCATTGGCGTTTGAAGTCAAGGAGATTCAGCCTCCTCATTGGTGGACAGGCATGAAGGATTCATCCCTTCAGCTTCAGGTTTTCGGCCGTGATATTCGTCCGGCAGATGTGAGGATTGACTATCCGGGCGTGACTCTTGATTCTGTGGTTCGTCTTGACGGCAGCCCCGATTGGCAATACCTGTATCTTTCAATTTCTCCGGATGCTAAACCCGGAAAATTCAAGATTGAATGGAAAGAGGGGAAGAAGAAACTCAGCCGTGAATATGAGCTTAAGGCACGCAGGGAACAGCGTGGAGCAAAAGGATTCAGTTCGGCAGATGTGTTATATATGGTCATGCCCGACCGTTTCTCCGATGGTGATGTCTCCAACAATAATTCATCTTCGTTAAGAAATCCCGTAGGAGCCGACAGAAGTAATCCCAACCGCCGGCATGGAGGCGACATACGCGGACTTATTAATCACGCCGCTTATATCGACTCTTTAGGGATGACTACACTCTGGGTTGCTCCGGTGCTTGAAAATGATATGAGAGGGGGAAGCTATCACGGATATGCTACCACCGACTATTATCGTGTTGACCCCCGGTTCGGAACGAATGCTGAATATGCCGAGCTGATCGATACCCTCCACAACCGCGGGATCAAGACGGTGATGGATATGATTTTCAACCATTCCGGAAGCGGTCACCCATGGTTTAGCAATCCTCCTGCATCAAATTGGTTTAATTATCAAGGTGACTATAAGCAGACTAATTATCGGTTATCGACTGTGAGCGATCCATACGCAAGCGATTATGACCGGTCGATGACTCAGGATGGATGGTTTGTAAGGGATATGCCCGACTTGAATCAGCGTAACCCTCACCTCATGAAATATCTTATACAGAATTCCATCTGGTGGGTTGAGGAGGCTCAGATAGATGGTATCCGTATGGATACATATCCCTATGCCGATGAAAAGGAGATGGCACGCTGGATTGATGCCGTCAAGTATGAATACCCCGATTTCAATATAGTGGGCGAATGCTGGTTTGGAGAGACTGCCGGTGAAGCTTTCTGGCAGAAGGGCTCGCCTCTGGCAAAGGCCAAGGGTGCTGACACAAACCTTCCCGTAGTGATGGATTTCCCATTGATGATAAAGAGCCGTGGGCTTGCACCCTATTTTGAAGACACAGATGCATGGAACGGGCTTAACAAGATATATGACCAAATCGCGCTTGATTATGTATATCCCGAGCCTCTGAATGTGCTCCGTTTCCTTGATAACCACGACACGGAGCGTGTGCTTCTCTCTCTTCCCGATTCTCTTGCTCAATGGAAACAGGCCATTACCATCCTTCTCACAATGCCCGGAATACCGCAGGTGTATTACGGCACTGAGATTCTTATGAATGGCACTCGCGAGGGAGGGGACGGCAATGTAAGGAAAGATATGCCCGGAGGATTCCCCGGCGACACCTCCACTGTCTTCACCCGAGAGGGACGCTCCAAACTCGAAAATGAGGCTGTGGATTATATATCAGCGCTTAGCCATTTCCGCAAGGGAAGCAAAGCCATTGCGGAAGGTAAAATGAAACATTTCATGCCCGACAACGGTGTCTATCTCTATCAGCGCGGTGACGGAGAGGCTGCAGTGCTGGTGATGATGAATGGGCGTGACGTGGAGAATGAAGTGGATATGACCCGTTATAAGGAGATGATACCGTCAGGCGCCAAATATAAGGATGTTATCACCGGAGAGATTGTCACTGTTCGGCCGGAATCGGATAAATATCTCTTCTCGCCGAGGGAGACAAGGGTGATGGTGCCTGTAAAATAAATGGTTCTTGCAAAATAAATAGTTCCTGTGAAATAATTGATAGGGATGAAGAGATTTTTTAGATATGCAGTCTTGGTCGCTTTCGGAATGATAGTTCTGAATGCGTGCAAGCCTACTGAGAATAATTACCGTCAGGCCTATGATGCGGCCAAGGCTAAAAGGGAAGCGGCGAATGCTGAGGCGATGATCCCTGCAACGGGGTTGCTAAGTGATGATGGAGTGTCTCTTAAGATTGTCAATGGCGACTCCCTGTTTGTGACCAGAGACCGTCTTCGGCGCGAGCCGGAGGTGACGGATTCTCTCAAGCCCTATATAATAGGGGTGGGAGTATTCAAAATGAACACCAATGCCAAGGCGCAGGCCGCCGCTTTGAGAGAGAAGGGTTATGATGCCCATGCACTGATGACGACAGGCGACCGCTGGTACACGGTAGCCGGGAGTTCAGCGACTATTGAGGGAGCGCAACGCTTCATCAAGGATTTCAAAAGGAGCAATCCGGGCTATCCATATATCGGGCTTCCCGGTGCCCCGGTCGTGATACAGAAATAGTCAAGGCTCCATTTCTGGTGAAATGGGGTTCGGAACGCGTTCTTAATCAGTGGCGATAGCCGATGAAAGTATATGCTCCAGGTCGATGGTGGAAACCTTGACCTGGAGTTTTCCATCTTTAGCCACAGATATGCCACCGGTCTCCTCGCTCACGATGACGCAGATGGCATCTGTGACCTGACTCATTCCCAATGCGGCGCGATGACGCAAACCAAGATTCTTGGGTATGTTCATGTCATGGCTCACAGGCAGGATGCAGCCAACCGACATAATACGGTGTGAAGCTATAATCATTGCTCCGTCGTGAAGCGGAGAATTTTTAAAAAAAATGTTTTCTATGAGACGCACGTTTATATCAGCATCAATGATATCTCCTGTCTTTTCATAATCACGTAGCGGCATCTTGCGCTCAAAAACGATCAATGCACCTGTCTTGGATTTGGACATAGACATGCACGCATAGACCACGCTCATCACTTCTGAGTGATTTTCTTCATTATTCTTGTCATGGCGGAAAAGATTACGCACCGTTTTCCACTTGGCGCGCCCTCCGATATCAGTGAGGAAACGCTTTATCTGGTCCTGGAAAAGAATCACAAGCACAATCAGTCCGATGCTCATGAATTTATCCACTATCGTGCCGGTGAGCCTCATATCGAAAATCTCGAAGGAGAGCACCCATATCACTATGAAGGCTAAAACTCCATAGAAGAGGCTCAGCGTGCCGCTGTTTTTCATCAGCCGGTAAAGATAGAAGAGCATCAACGCTACGATGATGATATCTATTAGATCTTTTATCCCGAAATTAAACATATTGTTTCCGGATTTATCGGTTAAGTTTATTGAAGAGTTTCACGCATTCCCTGGCTTCAGCCACGTCGTGAACCCTCAAAATGTCGGCGCCATTCATAAGAGCGGCCATATTGAGAGCGGTCGTGCCGTTCAGAGCATCTTCAGGTGAAGAGCCTAAAGTTTTCCATATCATCGACTTCCGTGACAATCCGGCAAGAATGGGACAACCGGTTTCTCTAAACACCTTTAGCTTTGAAAGCAGGGTGAAATTCTGCTCCACTGTCTTTGCAAACCCGAATCCAGGGTCAATTATAATATCCGAGACTCCGAGCTGACGCAGCGAGGCAATCTTGAATGCAAGGTCTGAAAGGACTTCGGCCACGACATCCTTGTAGTCTGTGAATTGCTGCATCGTAGCCGGAGTTCCGCGCAGATGCATAAGAATGTAGGCCACGCCGGCTTCGGCAACTGTTCCCCACATCTCGGGGTCGAGGGTGCCTCCGGAAATATCGTTGATTATCTCCACATTCCAATCTTCAATGCATTTTCTGGCAACCGAGGCCCTGAATGTATCAACAGAAACAGGGGTTTCGGGCGAAATCTTCCTGATGATCTCCAAAGCTGGAGCAAGACGAGAGTATTCCTCATCTGCTGAGATATCCGAGGCTCCCGGACGTGAAGAGTAGCCCCCCACATCAAAGTAATCCACCCCCTCCTCAATCATTCTTTCAACCCTCTCTGCAATGGCATTCGATTCGGGAGTGCGGCTTCGGCTGAAAAAACTGTCGGGAGTGGTGTTGATTATCCCCATCACTTTCGGCGTGTCGAATAAATGGAGCTCCCCTTTTATGGATATGGTTGGCTTCATATCTTTATTTTCCATAAATAAGGTGTTTCTTATCTTCCATAGACCAGCTGGCCTATGGAACAGCTCAGGTTGAGCATAAGCGAAGATGCGGATTTGTGAGGCATTGCGTAGGCTATGCCGACCCCGAAAGATTTAACGCGGATACCCGCTCCGACAGTGAACCCCGAAAGGAAGTTGCGCTGATAGTTTGACATGTCGGTGCGCATCTTGTAGTCGTAGCCCAATCCGATATAGAATTTCTCGGATGGGGAGTATTGGAGTCCGAATATGAGGTGTCGGAAAAGATTGGAGAAGAAATTAGACTTCAGCACCTGCTGTTTGTCGGGATCGTTCTTGTCATGCCCGTAATATGGCAATCTCCATTTTGTGAGATGATTGGCATTGATTGAGATCTGGAAAGGGGAGGAGCCTATTGTCTGCATGTACCCTAAGCGAATATCAAACGGGAGGCGTGCATACTCCCTGTCGAAACGTTTGAGCTGTCCTCCTGCATTTGTCAGCACGGCAGAGAGTGAAAGGTCCTTCTCCTCGTTGTAGTAGTTGATGCCAAGATCAACGGCCATGGCGAAGGCGGTGTATTGCTCGTAGGTGCTATAGGCCATCTTCAGGTTTATTCCTCCTCTCAGCCGGTCGGTGATATCGTGGCAGTAAGTACCCTCGATAACCATGTCGGCCGGGGAGAACTTCCCGGTCATTGTGCCGTCTGGCTCGTAGCCTTGAATCGAACCGTAGTTAAGGTAGCGTATTCCCAAGGCCCAGGCTCCTCGTTCTCCGGCTCCCATGCCATATCTCACACCGGCAAAATTGCCGGAACCCATATAATGCATATAGTTGAAGGCAACCTGATTATCCACCTCCGGCCCGAGCAGCGCCGGATTCTGGTCAACAAGCGTGACATCAGGGTCAACAATTGCCACATTCGTGCTTCCAAGCGTGTAAGCGTGGGTGGAAGTGGAAATGTCAAGAAAATCGTAGGCAGAAGATGTCTCCTGTGCCTTGACAGCTGAGCCTGTGAGAATGACTCCGAATGCTAATGTGGTCAATTTATGATTCATCATTTATATTAACGTCAAACTGAGCTTCCTATTATATTTTTGATTTATTAATGAATTATAATAAGTAGTTTAATTTTTTAACACACTCTTAACTATTATTAAACATTGCTCCGTTGGAAAAACCGAAATGGAAATATAAATTTGCATACGGAAAGAGCAACGGATAAAAGAGACAGCGATGATGTCTCCGTAATGCGAATTTATAACCTTTCTTTCACTACTAACAATGTATAGAGTTTTATCCATTTTACTATTCTTCTGTTCGGCGCTGACAATGCCGGAGCTTCTATTCTCACAGACCTGCCGTGTCAAGGCCGGTCATTCTGTGGAGGGGGTAAAGAACTATATTGAGGTTTACGAATATGATTTTGTAACCGAGAAGCCATCTTTCCCCGGAGGCGACAGATTGCTGTTGTCATATATCAATTCCACCCGGTGCTATCCGGAAGATGCCTATAAACGAGGAATAGAAGGGAAGGTCACTTGCTCATTTGTAGTGAATAAGGATGGAAGCATAAGCCATGTGAGAGTGCTCCGCGGTGTAGAGCCATCCCTCAATAAGGAGGCG
Source organism: uncultured Porphyromonadaceae bacterium (assembly GCA_947178165.1). Lineage (GTDB taxonomy): Bacteria > Bacteroidota > Bacteroidia > Bacteroidales > Muribaculaceae > Lepagella. The sequence continues at coordinate 20,933 of CAMWXH010000044.1, forward strand.
GTGCGAATCCTGAGCCGGATGCCATTGTGGATGCCCGGTCGGCTTGAAGGGGAGGCGGTGCCTGTAAGGGTGGTTCGTTCGGTTGCTTTCCGTAAATAAACTTAGATTTTCTTCCGGAGATCTGCATTCTTCCTCCGGATTTTAATATGAGACTTAGTTTTGATTTTTAGCTATATCAGGGGGATTGTCCGAGAGGATGATCTCCCTGTTTTGAATTATGATATGTAATTGGAGGCTATGGAATAATATTGGAAGATAAAAATCCGCGTCGCCCAATGATGAGTGACGCGGATTTTTATCTTTTGTGAGAGGAATCAGATAAGGGTGGTGATTATATCCTTATCATCTGTAGTGATCGAAATCTTACCTTCTCTGCCAAGCCAGCCGAGTGCGGCCATGATTTCATCTTTTTTCAGTTTTGTTGCTTTCTTCACCTCTTTGAGGCCAAGCATACGGGTGTCAGAGCTTTCAAGAGCTTTGTAAACTTCGCCAGCCCAGGTGCCAATTGATTCAATATCCATAACTAAATAATTTAGGTAAACATTAATTAAGCCGGTTGATTGTCATTTTTTCGGGTTTGTCAGTGCCCGGCATCCAGAAGAAACATTATTAATTTAACATTTCTTAAATTTTCTGCAAAGTTCTGTAA
>CAMWXH010000045.1 GCA_947178165.1 uncultured Porphyromonadaceae bacterium
GGTAAAGCTCGCCATGGTTGGAGATGGCGAAGGAATCGAACATCTCTCCTCCGAACCGGAAGCTGAACCCGATCGGGAAGCCGGGTGCGGTGCGTTCCTCGCCATAGAACATCTTCCCGTCGGCGAATAGCACGCCGTTGCCGTTGCTGAAGAGCATGGACGCGAGGGGCGTACCATCCTTGATTTCAGTATAGGGCGTTCCGCCCTTTGTGACCGTGTATTGCGGAATGTTCCCGGCCCACGCCAGAATCGGCAGGGCGAGGGCGGAGGTCAGGAGGAGTTCTCTGATAAAGGAGTAAGTATGAGTCATAATGTGTAGGTTTAAAATTAGCGTTGCAAAAGTTGAGTTAAAGGCTCGAGGCCGGATGCAAAATTATATGCGAGAGACTGAAAAAGCAAAGGAACAAGATGGAAATCTCTTACTCACCTAAACTTTAAATATGTTGATTTATAGATTGTTGCAGGGTGAGTAATTTCATTGAAATTACTCACCCTGCAACAATGGGGATAAAATATGATAAAATCAGGGAGTTAGATACAGAAGGAATCAGGGAAGTGAGTAATGGATTTCTTCACTGCCCGGATGCCTGGGACTTACGTTTCCTTTATGCGCCGGGTGAACTCCTCCTTGTCGGGAGCGTCAGATTTAAGGATGCGTAGATAGAGTCGGTCACGTTTGGTATAGAAATATGATAGACGGATGCCGGTGAAGAAGGCTATGGTCTTTGCGCTATGCCCGGCATAGAGGAGGGCGAGGAAAATGAAGTCTTTCTCGCTAAGGAAATCGCATTGGGCACGCATGCGTTTCATGACGCCGTTCATATAGAGGTTAATGGAGTCTTCAATCTCCTTGAAATGTTCCATATCCCTCAACGACTCGATATATTTCCTCAGGTTGGCAGTGATGCGTTCATTTTCATTCACGCTCTTCTTATCGGGATTCAATTCAAAACAGAGCTTATTAAGCAGTTCCCATTTCTGGCGATAAAGAGTTTCTTGCGTTTCCCGCTGCAGTTCTAACTTGCTTCGAATGTCGGTGAGTTCGGCTTGCACATTCACCAGGTTATCTTTGGCAGAGGCTAATTCTGTTGCCCTCTCTTCATTGACTTGAGCCGAAATCACACGTTCCCTCATCATCTCCTCGCGCAGATCATAAATCTCCTCAAGGTCGAGTTGCAGCTTCCTTTTTGCATTGCGCCGGATGATGTGTAGGATCACGGTCACTGTAACGCAAATCAGCAGTAAGAGAATGACTAAGAAAGTGGTATAGGAGCGTTGCCGGTCGGCACGTTTTGTCTCGGAGGAAAATTTATTTTCATACAGATCTCGCTGTGCGGTGGTGATGCTATGCCCCAATGTTTTATGAAAAGCACTATATTGCAAATCCAAAACCGAATCTAAATATTCATATCCCTTTTTAGAATCACCCTCCTTAGAAAAAGATTTGGCATATTTATGCAGAAAAAGTATTGAATCATTCGCATTGCTTGCTCTCGGGAGGCCGGCTTTGATTATTTCCCGAGCCTCTGCATAATCGCCTTGACGGATTTTAATTTCTGCCTGATAAACGGGCAGCGGGGAAGGCAGGCCCCCTTCATATTTCAAATTAAGGGAGTCGAGAAGAATCGTGGCAGTCTTGAGGTCGCCGAAATGAGCATAGACCGGCACAGCGTCAAGATAGAAATAATGGCTTAATTGAGGGATCTCGGGGTGTGCATCGACAATTGGACGCAAACTATCCACCAACGCCAATGCCTTTTTTGTTTCTCCCATATCTGTAAGGGCAACAATAAGGTCGCACAAGGAGAAAAGATGATTGTCGAAACGTCCGGCACGCCTATAATCCTCAGATGCTCGTTTCCTCCACCGAGACTCTTCGGTCATATTCGAATCAGCGTGATATATGTCGCCGATAAGCTCGGCGGTCTTCGCTCTCCAGTAGTATGTTTTCGTTGCGGAAGAGAGATCCCAGGCGGTCGTGGCATCGTTGGTGGCGGAGATGAGGTCTCCGGCGCTTTTATATCCGACAGCGCGATAGAAGAGAGTTTTCATGAGGAGGGAGTCGGGGCCGTGAGAGGTGTAATAGTCGGCCGCAATATTCAGCATTGAATCGGAGGGGGCTGGGAGATAGAGCTTATGGCGCGCCTGCGCATCAAGGAGGGCGTAGAGTGAGAGGTCGGCCCTTTTGAGCGTGGAGGGGTTGATCCCCTCTAAAAGGATGCGGGCGGAATCGGGGTGAGCTTCAATCATCTTCTCGGCCCTTTTCAGGGTCTCCCTTTCCGGTGAGCCGGAACAGCCGGGGAGGAGTGCAAAGAGGAAAGGAAAGAGAAATAGAAACGGCAAGGGAATGATGAGAGGCTTCTTATTCATCTTTTATTGAATGAGGTCTTAATAATTGGGCAAAAGTAGTAATAATCTCACAATTGCACAACTTTATTCCGTTCTGGTTGGAAATTAAAGTGATAATTGTTAATTTTGTATGCTTTATAATTTAGGCTAAAACTAAATAACCTTAGGATCGATATGAACAAATTTATCTCGAGGGCGATGGCTCTCGGACTTTTCGGAGCCGCAATGGCCGGCACTGTTGCAGATGGCTATGCCTTGGGCTGGCCTTCCAAATATGAGGGTGTGATGCTTCAGGGTTTCTACTGGGATTCGTATGAAGACACCAAATGGACCAACCTCGAAGCTCAGGCTGATGAACTTTCACAATATTTCAAACTTATCTGGGTGCCGAACTCCGGTAAATGTTCCTATATGGGATATATGCCCCAGTATTGGTTCACCAACCACAATTCCGCTTTCGGAACTGAGAAGGAACTTCTTTCGATGATTGCCACCTACAAGGCAAAAGGGACAGGCTTCATAGAGGATGTTGTTATCAATCACCGCAACGGTGTGACCAATTGGTATGACTTCCCCGTGGAGCAGTGGAACGGCCAGACATGGAAGATTGGGTTGGATGGAATCTGCAGCAATGATGAGATGGCATACGCTAAAGATCAGCCCAAGCCGACTGGAAATCCTGACACCGGCGATAACTTCGATGGCTGCCGCGACCTTGACCACACTAACGCCAATGTGCAGAACAACTGCAAGAACTATCTTAAGTGCCTCAAAGAGAAATACGGTTATGTAGGAGCGCGTTACGACATGGTTAAGGGTTATGGCGGTCAGTATAACAAGATCTATAACACCTACGCCAATGTGGAATATTCAGTTGGAGAATACTGGGATTCCAACTATGATGCAGTGGCAGGATGGATAGAGGCTACCGGCAAAACCTCTGCCGCATTTGATTTCCCGTGCAAATATGCCATCAATGAGGCTTTCGCTTCAAACGATATGACAAAATTGGTGTGGAAGGAGAATGGTACAACCGACCAGCCTGCAGGCATGATCCATCACTGGTATCAGCGTTATTCCGTTACATTCGTGGATAATCACGACACATATCGCGACGGCTCGAAATTCACCGGGAATGTAGTTGCCGCGAACGCCTTTATACTCATGAGTCCCGGAACTCCTTGCGTATTCCTTCCCCATTATCAAGATTACAAGACAGAGATACAGCAATTGATCAACATCCGTAATGCCGTGGGTATCCATAACGAATCTCCTGTCACGGTGCTTAGGTCGTCGCGCGACTGCTATATGGCAGAGATTACGGGTTCTAAGGGTAAGGCGGTTGTGAAGGTCGGCAGTGCGATGGCTTCACCATCGGGTTATTCAGATTCTGACATCAAGGCGGCCGGCAACGGTTATTGTGTGTGGACAAAGACAGGGGTAACGCCTGTTGAACCGGAGCCCGAGACTCCTGCTCGCCTCTATCTTATAGGAGATGTAGGTGGAGAGCACTGGAATACCGCCACAGCTCCTGAAATGAAGAAGGATGGAGACAAATTCAGCATCACCGCAACATTCAAACCTTCCGAGAATAATACTTACTGCCTTTTCAATTTTATCACAACCCGTGCCGCCAAATGGGATGTTGTCAATGGTTCGGATCGATATGGAAGCATAGAGGCCGATGTTGTTGTGGGTGACAACTCCTCAGCTAAGATAAAGAAATTTGCCAAAGAGGGTGGTGATGCGTGGAACACCACATCGTGGCTCATCCTTCCCGGCACATATACCATCACTGCCGATTTCTCCAATATGACCCTCTCTATAGGAACCGGAGGCACGATCGATACTGACCCTATGCCGGCTCATTTCTATATCCTTGGCCATGCCAACGGCAACGACTGGGGTTGCGACACCGGTGTAGAGATGGAGATGGAGGGGAATATGTTTACGGCCACTGTTGATTTCGCTCCCATTCCTCCGGCACCCGCGGCTAAAGCCGTTTCCGATCCTTACGCATACTTCTCGTTTGCAAAGAGCCTCGGCGCAAGCTGGGACGACCTGAATGTTTCGGGCAACCGTTTCGCCCCGGCAGCGGATAAGGAGATTGTTCCAGACGGAGCCACCGTGAAACTTGAAGAGAGCGCAACGCCATCGGAAGCAAAAGCTTACAAGGTTATGCCCGGCAAATATAGAGTAGAGGTGCATTGGAAGAATAAGACAATAGCGTTGAAGAGCGGGATACCGAGTGCCGTGATAGATGAATTTGGACATGTCGATAATGAGGCGGTTTATTATACGCTTCAGGGCGTGCGCGTGGCTGAGCCGAAACGAGGAGAAATATATATCCGCGTGGCCGGAGGAAAGGCAAAGAAAGTCCTCTTCTGAAAAAGGCTAAAAAAGTTCTCTTCTGAAATTGAAAATTATTGATTAACTTTGTAGGCGTAAATGGGGAGTTGTTGTGACAGCTCCGGAAAATGCTGATAAAATGCCTACATTGCGAAATATAAAGCACTTGCAGGCGAGCATTCTCATAATGGGGATGCTCGCTTGTTCATGTGGCCAACATAAGGCAAGATATGAGATTGACAGCCTGATTGAGGGGTATGCCTACGAAAATGAGCTTGAAAGGAACCCTGAGCTTGCGCAGGAGGTGGATTTAGCTGCGGCAAGCGAGACGGTTGCCTTGGCAGAGAAAGGTGAGGATGCCGCTGAGACAGATGATATGGTGGAAGAGGAGGCCATGACCGAGGGTGAACCGGAGCCGCGTATGGTGACAAAAGGCACGGTGAGGGTGAAGGCATTAGGGCGATTGGCCGATGTTTTCAACGATTCCAACTACCGTCAGTATGCCTACGCGGAGGAATTGGGAATTTCGCCGATAACGGACCTCTCAAAAGCCTATCACACGCGCAGGCCGATGTTGAAGATTCAGAGCAATGCAGATTATTCTGTGGATACTCTGACCCATTCATTGCCATATCTTGTTCCGGAGGCTTCCAGTCTGCTGAGCGCAATCGGACGCAATTTCCAGGATTCGCTGAAGAAAAAGGGGAATGCACGCTACAGAATCCGCGTCACCTCCCTTCTCCGCACACCAGCCACCGTGAAAAGGCTGCGCCGGGTCAATGTCAATGCTACGGATTCCTCCACGCATCAGTTCGGCACCACCTTCGATATCTCCTATCATCGCTTTCATTGCCTCGACTCTCGCTATGAGCTGAGCCAGGAGGCTCTGAAGAATGTGTTGGCAGAGGTGCTTTACGACCTGCGCAAGGAGGGGCGATGCCTTGTGAAATTCGAGAGAAAGACCGGTTGCTTCCACGTCACCGCTACGCGGTGAGCCTCCACTACGTGGAGCCTTCGAGCCAAGGCTCGAACACGGGAAACAAATACCCCTTATACACTTACAACTCCTTTGATGGGAGGCCAGGGGTCGTAATCTTCGAGGGTGAAATCCTCAAATTTGAAGTCAAAGATATCCTTAACGTCAGGATTGATAACCATGCGGGGCAGTTTTCGCGGAGTTCGCGAGAGCTGCTCTTTCACTTGGTCGAGATGGTTGAGATAGATGTGAGTGTCGCCTGTGGTGTGTATGAACTCTCCGGGCTGCAGGCCGCATACCTGCGCCATCATCATGCACAGGAGAGCGTATGAGGCGATATTGAATGGCACTCCGAGGAAGCAATCTGCAGAGCGTTGATAGAGTTGCAGGGAAAGCTTTCCATCGGCCACATAGAACTGGAAGAAAGCGTGGCAGGGGGGAAGGTTCATGTTCTTCAGGTCGGCCACGTTCCAGGAGCTGACGATTATTCTTCGCGAATCAGGGTTATGCTTGATATCCTCAACCGCCTGTGAGATCTGATCGATGAATCCGCCGTCGTAGTCGGGCCATGAACGCCATTGGTAGCCATAGATATGCCCGAGGGAGCCGTCGGGGTCGGCCCATTCGTTCCATATCCTCACTCCGTGCTGCTGAAGATAGCGCACGTTGGTGTCGCCTTTAAGGAACCATAGCAATTCATAGATGATGCTCTTGAGATGCACTTTTTTTGTGGTCAGAAGAGGGAAGCCTTCGGAGAGGTCGAAGCGCATCTGATGGCCGAAGATTGAGATTGTGCCTGTGCCGGTGCGGTCCTCTTTGCGATGACCGTCGGCAAGGATTTTTTTAAGGAGATGTAGATATTGATTCATCTGGCTTGGCTTCTTTTGCGGAAGAGGGGAGTGAGAGGGATGTTGCGGTTTATCTGGAAATGAATTGCATCGTCGTCGCAGATGGCAAGGCAGTCAAAACAGCGCAGGCATCGGGAATCATCCACGTAGCGATCCGTAAGCTTTATGCAATGTGCGGAACATACGTCCTCGCATTTGCCGCAGTAGGTGCAACGGTCGGGATCAATCTCAATATGCATAAGCGCGTTGTAACACACTGCCCCGAGGGCATATCCGATGGGGCAGACTGTATTGCAGAAATCACGGCCCGATATTAGCGACCAGACAATGAGCAGGAGCAGGGTCAGCACCCCTACTGCGATTCCGGTTCCGGCACCGATGCCTAAAGCCATCCAAGTCACTTTTATAGCGTCGGTATTCACTATGGCAGCGATGTTGCGCATTGCATTCCAGGGCCCGAAAATGAAGGCTACGGTATAAATGCCGAGCAGGAGCGAGAGGATGTAGGCTATGAGCACCATCAGCCCTATGTGATTGCGGCGACGGTAGGAGAAAGTTTTCTTTCTCCGTGGGAGCTTGCGCCCAAGGCGGGCGAAGAAATCGGTGATGGAGCCTATGGGGCAGACAGTGGCGCAATAGATCCTTCCGAATAGGAAAGTGATAAGGAGCCACACGATTGTGGCTCCTATCGTAACGGTTATGCTTGAAAGGATGATCTGCGTTTTCTCAGAAACCACGGCCATAGGATGCACCCCCGGGCCTATGCAAAGATAAGCCACGGAAGCCACGAAGAATATGATGGCCAGGAAGATTCTGAAAACACGGATCTGCTTCATTTCTTTCCTTGTCTTTTCTGTTGTTCGCGGAGCATAGCCTGCTGCTGGCGCTGCATCTCCTCAAGACGGGCCATGAAGCCCGATTTCTTTTTCGGTTTCTTGGCGTTCTCTGCCATCTTCTTCCTTACCGTCTCCTCTTTGATCACGAAGCGGAAAGCGTAGGTCTGCATGATGGTGATGAGAAGCGAGAGGAAATAGTAGTAGGAGAGGCCTGCGGCATAGTTATTGAAGAATACGAGGAACATTATCGGCATAAGATACATCATCCATTTCATGCCGGGCATTCCGGAGGAGGCTTGGTTCTGCATGTTGATGTAGGTGTATGCGATATTGGTCACTGTCATCAGCAAGCAGAAGAGTGAGATGTGGTTGCCGAAATATTCAGTGATGAAGGGTATGTTGCCGCTCCATGAAATGATGGCATCGGGAGCCGAGAGGTCGTGAGCCCAGAGGAAGCTCTGGCCGCGGAGCTCGATGCAGGAGGGGAAGAATGCGAACATCGCGAAGAGGATAGGCATCTGGAGAAGGAGAGGGAGACATCCCGACATCGGGTTGGCTCCGGCCTTCGAATAGAGAGCCATCGTTTTCTGCTGGCGCACCATAGCATTCTCCGTGCCGGGATATTTGTCGTTGATTGCCTTGATCTCAGGCGCAAGCACACGCATCACGGCCTGGCTCTTATAGCTCTTATAGGTGAGCGGGAAGAGGATGAGCTTGATGAAGATGGTGAGCAAGAGGATTATTATGCCATAATTGGAGATGAATCCGCCGAGGAAGGTGAACACCGGAATCACGATGATTGTATTGATCCAGCGGAAGAGGCTCCAGCCGAGCGGAATAAGGCGAGTGAGATGAAGGTTCTCCTCCTTGTCGATGCTCTTGTCGAGATGAGAGAGGAGGGGATATAGGTTGGGGCCGATATAGAGGGAGAAGCCGGCGGGACGCTCCGCGCTCCAGTCATAGTCGTTTACAATAGCATCGGCTGTGAGTTTCTTGAGATAATCGGAGCCTTTGAGCACCTCCGAATTGAAATCGGCCGAATGGAAATTCTTGTCGGCGATCATTACCGAAGAGAAGAACTGGTTCTTGAATCCGATCCATTTGATCTTGGTCTGGCGTTCCTCAGTGTCGTTCTTTGATTCGGAAAGATGTTCCACGTCTCCGCCGGCAAACTTATAGTAGAGTCCGGAATTGCGTTCCTCGAACATGCGTCCCTGTTCCTGGCGGTGAACATCCTGCATCCATGCGAAGCCGAGATTGCGGTTGTTCGACATAACGGTGTTAGACATGTTATGCTGAACAATGTTCATCTTAATCACGTAGCTATCACCTTTGGGGAGGGTGTATTCGATTCCCCACCATGCATCGGGAGCCACATTGAGGGTCATCCTCACGGTGGAGTCGTTGAGCTGCTGAGGATTGAAATAAAGGTCGGCAGTCTCAATCGGCTGCGGAAGAGGAATCTGGAAGTTGAACGAGTTGTGGTCGCCTTCAAATATAACCACCTTATTCTTCACCTTCTTCGACTCGTCGGCGCTATATTCGGTGTCATACTTCTTCAGCTCCGCACGTGTGATTGAACCCGACTTAGAGCTGAGGTCGAGAGCGAGGACATCGTTTTCGAGGCGCACGGTCTTGTTTTCGCCGGTGGTGAACTTGGCAAACTTGCCATATTTCCCCATATTGTTGGAGATATTGCGCACCATTTCGAGAGCCTGCCTTTGTTCGGCGGCCGACATCTTTGAAAGGTCGGCGCGGCGCACCTCATTCCAGTCGAGCTGACGGCCGTTCACTGTAACGGTTCCGAACACGGAATCGCCTTTCAGGGAGAGGTCAACGCCGGCCTGCGAGAGGCGGGTGACGCGGGTGGAATCGGGAAGGAGCGTCACGCTGCCGTTGTTGGATATATTGTTTGCGAGCCATTCAAGTTCCGTATCGGAGAATGGTTCGGCAGTCACGGAAGCGGTCTGCTCGGTCTTAGCCGTGGTCTCCGCATCTTTAGCTTCCTCCTTCCCTTTCGGGGAAAGCCACATAAAGAGGAGGAACACGGCGGCCATCAGAAGGAGGCCGTTTAGGGTGTTTTTATCCATTTTGAAAAGTTGTTAAGCATCTTTCTCGTCGGCATATTTTACGGCCGATTTCACGAAAGAAATGAAAAGAGGATTTGGATTAAGAACTGTTGATTGATACTCTGGATGATATTGCGTTCCGACAAACCAACGCAACTTTGGAATCTGCACCACTTCCACCAGTCCGGTCTGCGGATTCTCGCCCACGCATTCCATTCCGGCTTTTTCATAGCAGTCGCGGAAATCGTGATTGAATTCGAAGCGGTGACGGTGGCGTTCGCGCACTGTCTCTGTGCCGTATGCTTCGGCCGGAATCGAGCCCGGTTTCAGGCGGCAATCGTAGGCTCCGAGACGCATTGTGCCTCCAAGGTTGGAGATGCTCTTCTGCTCATCCATAAGGTCGATGACATTATAGGGGGTCTTGGAATCCATCTCTGTGGAGTTGGCGTTTTCAAGGCCGAGCACATTGCGTGCGAACTCAATCACCATGCATTGCATGCCGAGACATATTCCGAAAGTGGGCACATCATGTTCGCGACACCATTTGAGGGCCACAAACTTACCTTCGATTCCCCTCTGCCCGAATCCGGGTGCGATTATTATGCCATCCATCGGGGAAAGCTTCTCGGCAACATCCTGTTCGGTCAGTTTTTCGGAATGGATATAGGTGAGATTCAGTTTGCGGTCGCAATAGGTGGCCACCTGGAGGAGAGCTTCAGATATTGATTTGTAGGCATCCTGAAGCTCGACATATTTCCCTACAAGGCCTATCTTCACCTCTTTCTCCGCAGAAGCTAATTTCTCGAGGAAGAGGTTCCAGGCATCAAGGTCAGGTTTCTCAGTCCTTACTTCGGAATTTGTCATGGAGATGACCATATCGTCGAGATGCTGAGCATGCATCATCAGAGGCACCTGATAGATCGTAGGGGCATTAAGGCTCTGTATCACAGCTTCGGGAGCCACATTGCAGAACTGCGCCACTTTCCTCAGCATTGAAGCGGGAATCTCTTTTTCAGTGCGCAATACAAGGATGTCGGGCTGGATACCCACCGACTGGAGCATCTTGACAGAGTGTTGGGTTGGTTTTGTCTTGAGCTCCTGCGCGGCCTTGAGGTAGGGGACGTAGGTGAGGTGAATGCAAAGCGCATTCTTTCCGAGTTCCCAGCGCAGCTGCCTCACGGCTTCAAGGAAAGGAGTTGACTCAATGTCGCCGACAGTTCCGCCGATTTCAGTGATGACGAAGTCATATTTGCCGGTGATGCCAAGGCTTTTCACGTTTCGCTTAATCTCATCGGTGATGTGAGGTATTATCTGCACAGTCTTTCCGAGGTAGTCGCCACGGCGTTCCTTATCGATCACGGATTGATAGATGCGTCCTGTTGTTACGTTGTTTGCTCGAGTGGTGGCGATATTGGTGAATCTCTCGTAATGCCCGAGGTCGAGGTCGGCTTCGTGGCCATCGACGGTTACGTAACATTCACCGTGTTCGTATGGGTTTAGTGTTCCGGGGTCAATGTTTATGTAAGGGTCGAATTTCTGTACGGTTACGTTATAGCCTCTTGCAAGCAGAAGCCTGGCCAGGGATGAAGATATGATCCCCTTTCCAAGGGAAGAGACCACACCGCCGGTGACGAAAATATACTTTGTCTCCACTTTTTAATAGTTTTCTGCAAAGTTAATACCGATTCGGCGGATACGCAAATTTTTTTTCTTTTAGGCAGGGTAGGCGAGGTAGGCATTATAGGCGAAGTAGGCATTATAGGCAAGATAGGCATTATAGGCAAGATAGGCATTATAGGCAAGATAGGCGAGGTAGGCCTACAATGCCTATCCCGCCTATAACGCCTATTCCGCCTATCTCCCAATAATAATTTTACTTGATCATCACCTTGCGGCCATTGATAAGGTAGATTCCCTTGGCAAGGCCCTTCATTCCATCCTTCACGATGACCTGATTGCCTGAGAGATCATATACCTTAATCTCCCGATCGGTTGCTGTCAAGCTTACCAAAGAGGAAGCATTATCGGCTTCGATGGCAATCTTGTCGCCATTGGAAACGGGGATTGCGTTATAATTCTCCGAGTCAACTGCCACTCCATTCACTGTCACTGATTTGATGACTGAATTGGTTGCAGGGTTTGTGGTCACGTAAATCTCTTTGCATCCGGAGGGGAGGGGCAACTCGTTCTCGCCATCATTAAGCTCAAACTTATGTTTGGTGCCCGGCATTCCCGGAAGCTGGGCTTCCTCGATCCAGCCAACTTCCACAATTGCGGCGTTGTTAACATCAACCGTGAATGTCTCAGCGTTGGGGTTGGAAACTTTTACCACCGTATTCTCTTTAAGAATGAAGGAGTAATTGCGGAACATCTTGTTAAATGTAACAACCTCACCATTGACAGAGACTTCAAAGTTGGGGTCGAGTTCCTCTGAACGCTTCAATGTTATGTTAGTTCCTTCCGGAGCTTCAAAACCTTCCTTGAAGTCGATCAGTGTTTCTGTGCCTACATCCACGCCCTGGATATAATCTTCGCACGCTGGGTTATCAAATTCAAACTTAACGGTGAACATCTTCACTGCTTCACTCTCAATTTCAATGACGCTTCCATCTGCAGTAACTTCCACAGAATAGTCAGGGCCACCTTCCACAGGGGTTCCGTCAAGTTTAACGCTTGTTATCACATATCCTTCTGCCGGCTTAATAGTCAGCTTCACTTCTGAGCCTTCGGGGAATGTGAATGTCTGGTCGTTGGAAGTGAGTTCAAGATCAGCAGAGCCATCAGACACCACTACATGGCTATAGTCATCACATTTAACGGTATATGATAATTTAGCTTTTTCCTCTGTCTCGATCACTAATGTCATGCCATCAGTAATTGTGATATCTGCCGGGTCTGCCACCTCTGTCCCGTCAGCTTTCACTGATTTAAGATTATAACCCTCATTGGCTTTCACATATACCTGAGTGATTGTGGTGTTGGGCATTGTCACCTCATTCACGCCATCTTTCTCGAGCGTGAGAGGATTCTGTTGAGGCATTGGGAAGAATCCGCTCCCTTTGGAGATATATCCGAATTCCACTGCCTTAACGTTATCCACATCCACATTTATGGTCATAGGCTTACTGGCTACCACCTTAACTACCGTATTCTCTGTGAGAGTGAAGGAATAAGAACCAGATCCAAAGTAACCGGAATAGGGAAGTTCCACTCCATTATAGGAAACTTTCAGATCCTCATTTTTGCTGCCAACATTCATCACCACAGAGGCATTCTCAGTTGCGTCAAAACCATCCTTGAAATCAGGTATTGCTTTATAGTTGGCAGTTACAGAAGTTATATAGGAGTCAGCGCCTTCCCCTTCAAATTCGAAGGCAACATGATAAGTCGCCAATTTCTTGGCCTCAATTTCAATAACGCTGCCATCGTTAGTGACAGTCACATTATATTGTGAAGTTCCCTCTTTAGGTTCCCCGTCAAGTTTAACGGCTGTTATCTCATATCCCTCAGTGGCGCTGATAGTTAATCTTACCTCTGTGCCGGAGAGGAATGTGAAGGTCTCTTCACTTGAAGTTAGCTGTATATCTTCAGAGCCATTGTTCACTACGATATGGCTAAAGTCTTCGCATTTTATTGTATATGAAAATTTTGTATTCGCCTCAACCTCAATCGCCAATGTCATGCCCTCGGTGATTGTGATTTTTTCAGGGTTTGCAACTTCTGTGCCATTGGCCTTAACAGATTTCAATGTGTAACCCTCTCGAGCTTTTACATATACCTGATTGACTTTTGTATCGGGCATTGTCACCTGATTGGCTCCATCATTTTTAAGCTCAAGCGGAATATTTATTGGGTCCATAAATGCATAGGGAGGATCGCTAAGATAACCGAATTCCACACCTTGATAGTCATTGACATCCACTGTGATGCTTATAGGACTTTCAGCCGGCTGGGCAGCAACTACCTTTACGGTAGTATTCTGAGTGACGGTAAAAGAATATGAAGGAGGAAGAACGGGAATAGGGGGTATTGTAGGAGCATTGACTTCTCCATTGACATATACTGTTATATCGCTATTCTTGCCTGACGCAGTCATCTGTACCATCTTACCCTCGGATACATCAAAACCATTCTTGAAATCCGAAACAGGTTCATCATCGACAGTCACAGATTCTATGTATGAATCAGCACCGGCGCCTTCAAATTCGAAGGATACATGATAATCAGCCTTGGCTGAGAGCTTGAAACCTGACAGCACCATGGCCATCAGCATTATAATTTTATATAATTGTTTCATAATATCTTATTTATAAAAATATAGAGGATGTGTCGTAATTTACATCTCTCTTTACGACACACCCTCATTCATAGTGGAAATTATTTACGAATCTTCTCGATCACCGAGCCCTGCTTCTTGATATAGATGCCCGGGCGGTTAGGGTTGCTGACAACCATGCCATTCAGGTCATAATATGTCGCAGCCTCTGAGAAATCAGTGGCAATCTCATCAACACCGGTTTCAGCGAGCTCAAGAAGGCAGCCCTCTCCTGCAGTCTGCAGGGCGAGGTTCCCATGTCCTTTCTCCCCATAGGCCAATACTCCGGCAGGGAAGAGGATTCGGTTGCCCTCTAAGCGCCCCGCGGCCATTCCTGAAGCCTTCATTTCAGCTATGCGTCCGGCAACATTTATAGTGGCGCTGTGGGCATCATCAAGGGTGCGAAGATTCACCTTCGAGCCGATAGTAGAGGAGAACATCACCTCGCCGTTGCCGAAATCAAAGCCGGTTGTGGATTCCTCCACAAACACGAAGTCGGGATCCTCGGCATTGATATAGATGTAATGTGGATGCCGATTGCAACGCTCCACGCGGTCCTCATCCTTTATACCCGGATTTTCGGCGTATGGATTGACTATGCGGAGGCGACCCGGTTGCTTTTTATGACGTTGAACTTTAACTCTATACGTTCCTTGCGTATCTCTTTTGTCAGAAAAGAAGAGATCGGTGAACTCACCATCGGTATAATCCTCCCAGAAACCTAATTTCTCAGGTGCGAACACAGTGTTTGCCACACCGCCGCATAATTTCTGAGCTTGATTATATGCCCTTATCACGAAAGTCCAACGATGGCTGCCGTATGTTACGCTTTCATTGGGGAAGCTAAGATTCTTCATATACTCCAAGGTGATTGAAGGTATGAGAGTCACTTCCGCATCATATTGGCTGAAATCGTCATTCGGAACCACAAAATTGCCAACTTCAAGAGTCAGGGAGATGCCGGCCACCTCAGGGGTTGCACTTACCTGCAATGGCGTGCGAGCTATATATTCCTCATCTGACTCTGCGCAAATCGAATAATTTATGGTCAACGGATTCCCTTCACCGCGAACCGAAAATTGCGCAAAGGCCAAAAGGAGGCAGATTGCAAATTTAAATGCTTTCATCTGTAAATCAGATTATGATCTTATTGCATAAGCACTTTAGTCACCTTAGAACCCTGCTTCTTCACGTAAATACCTTTTACGGGATTGTCAACGCGGAGGCCGTTAAGGTCGTAGAATGCTGCAGGCGCATTTTCGGCATCGATTTCTGCAACGCCGGCTCCGACAGGTATTCCAAGCGCGAAGGTTCCATCAGTATTGCTCACCAGCTCACCATTGGGGAGCGTGCAAAGACGGAAGCAGTTTTCAGGAAAGCGAATCACATTATCCTCGCCCATCTTTGCATAATACTTATCCGGTGCGGTCATTCCCATAAGTTCCGGCACATTCTGGTACCAAGCGAAAATCATAGGGCTGATGTAGCATATAGGCTCTGCCCATACCTTCTCTTTATTCTGGGCGTGTACATAGAAGGGCATAGGCACGATCCAGTCTTTTGCATCTTCCGGGGGGTTCTCATAATCGGTTACAAAACCGTCGATGCTGTCAGTGATATACATAATATAGTAGTCGCCGGGTGTGGTTTTCTTCTCCCATACATGTGTGGGAAGTGTCTCCTGCCATTCGATTGTGCCGTTCGGTTCTCTTCCGAAGCAGTCGGCAAATCCAGGCTCTACGGTTCCCTTGCCGAGATAGTTCCACTCTTCTTCGATGAATTCCGGCGGATTGTAGTATGAGGAGATTTTTGCCGGTCCCTCGGCATTTGTCACAGCTGCGCCGCACATGAATAGTGTGGCCAAAAAGTAGAATTTCTTCATCTTTGTTCTGAGTTTAAAATTAATATTAATGGATTGTAGTTTTCTTATTGATTGCCGTTATGTTGGTCTTAGATCGCTTTGCTTAGAGTTGTAGTTTTGTTTTGTGCGATTGAACATATAAACGCACCAACCTCGCATAGATATTTGCCAAATATCTATGCGAGGTTGGTGTATATTTCTGATAATTAAGTGATTAGCTATTCCGGGGGGGGGTAAATCGATCACACGGATTTACCCTGCCGGCATTCCGCGTTTCACGTGATGTTATATTGGTTCCGAAAAGCATTATTCCTAAATTAAAAAAACGTCTCAAAGTGTATGGGCGCAAAGGTAATCCATAAATTGCTTAAAATCAAATTAATTGTAGATATTATAATTCACTTGTTGTTAAAATATGTTAAAACGCAACAAATAATGTATATTAAGTTGAAAAAAGATGTATAAATTTTGAATAGGGCTTAAGAATAAATCTTCTCCCTGATTGTTTCTGCAATCTGAGGCAGAGACTTCCCTTCAGCTTTGAGGGCGCTTGGATCGACGGGAGGAAGGAATGTAATCGAGAATTTTTTTCCACGCGAAGCGCAAACCTCTGCAGGAAGAAAGATTTGCTCGATATTGAACTTTATGCCGCACCGCTGTCTCCATTTGGCAAGGCGATAAAAGCGGCGTCGGTTCAGCCCTCCGAAGCGGATAGGGATGATAAGGCGTTCCGTTTCTATGGCCTTCGCCACAAATGATTTCTGCCACTGCAGGTCGCGTATCTCCCCGTCAGGATGAAGCCTCGACACTAATCCTGCCGGAAACATCACAATCTGCTTGTCGGAAGCGTAGGCTTCATTGATGGCCTTAGTGGCTTCGCGCCCCTGCGCTCCGAATTTATTCACAGGGAGGAACACTTTGCGCAAAGGCTCCACGTTCATCAGCATATCGTTGACGAGCACGCGTATATTCTCATCCCCATATTTCCGGCCTAATGCTTTCACCAATCCTATTCCGTCGAGACCTCCAAGGGGATGGTTGGAAGCAAAGACAAAGCGTCCTTTTTCCGGCACATTCTCCCAGCCCTTCACATCGAGGGTCAGATTCAGATAAGAGTAAACGCTATCGGAGAAATCCGCCCCCTCCTTAGGGAAAGAGACCCGCAAGATTTCATTCAGTTCATTCTGATGGATAATCTTTTCTATCAACGACACAACGGGCCCGGGGACTTTCATCCCCCGGGCCTTCACAATCTCTTTAAGGTCTATCTGAAGAAGGTCTTTCATTTGATGGTTATTCTTGATTTTTGAAATGAAGTTTAAAGAACTTCAATAAGTATTTCTTTTGACGGAGGTCTTTATCACATCCATTTAAGGAGTTCTTCAATCCCTTCCTCTCTTTTCAGTTGCTTTATACGTTCTATCTCTTATAGATAAAACTATTTAGTTCTTCAAAAGTCATTTGGCAGAGGAGTTGTTTAAGTGCAAAATTAGCAAAAATCTGAGAATTAGCCAATGATTGTGAAAGCTATTAGAGGTTGGTAGAGTCAACTTTATTACGGGTTGACGCGTGGTGCGGCATCTCGGAAGCTGAGGTTTAGCCTTTGTTTATATCCGCGGCAGGGTCACAACTTGACCGGGGATTAAGCAGATTCATCGCAGAATAATAATAGCTTGGTTGAATTACGGTTATAGGCTAATTGAATCTACCTTTCTGTAATTCTTCCTGTAGAAAGGAATAAACGTAACGGCTACTCTGAAAATAAAGTCCTGTTGCTGAGTCGTTTAATTTAGAGTATGTTTCCGATTCATATAAGGCGTTTAATGCTGTTTGTAAATCCAGATCATAGTCTTGAATTAAAAATTCAATTAAATCCGCTGTCACACCCTCTTTTAAGTATTTATATTCTTTGGTCATAGATTAGTAAGAAATTTTATAGCCTTGTCATTCCCAAAAAAATACTGAAAGGTAATGCCCTTCATATATTTTAATCTTTCTAATAGTTCTTTTCTATTGATAATTTCGTCTTTATATCTCCTTAATTGGAAGCCCACCTTGTCATCAGCAATAGGGCCATAGACAAAATCATATTTTTCTACCTCATATCCTTCACGGTTGGCTATTATAAAATCAAGCCACTCGTCGGAATAAGAATCAAACAATCTCTTTTTTAATCCTGATTCGCTTAGCCCTTTTAAATCAAAATAAAATTGTGTGACAATGGGTGGTCTGCCGGAAAGAGAAGACTTAAATTTAGCCATATCTAAGGCTTGTGTTTCATTGTCCGACAAATAGAACCCCTTGCCGAAATCCTTGAATGGTTTGGATTTACTAAGATCGATCCGGGTTATCTTAACATCTGATCCGTGATACAGTATCATAATTTTCCTCCGGTTTTTCTACAAAAGATGGCAACGCTTTCTACTGCTTCATCAAAATCAAGAGTATGGATAATATTATAATTATCCGTTAGGAAATTTATTCCTTTATGAAAGTTTAAGTAGCGATACGCCTCTTTGTCTGAAAGATGAAATCTAGTAGCAAACTCACTTATCAAGGCTACCATATATTCTATTAGGTCATGCGTTTTGTATGACATAGCTGCAATCGGTTTGATGAAATATGAAGAGGGGATTCTCTTTTGCAAAGATAAGATAAATTTTTGACTTGTCAAGCAATTTCATTACCTGAGCATATCGATTATTATAACAATAAAAGAATCAAATCCCGGTTAAAAGGAAAGAGCCCGGTACAATACCGAACTCTTTCTATTACTGGATAATGTTTAATCTGTTCAACTTTTTGGGGTCAGTTCAAAATCACAATTCTCAAAATATGTCGGCATGCATTGGGAATCAATCTGTCGCGATGCCGTTGCCGGAAATTTTTAGTGGGAGAATGTAAATGGACGGCACCGGAAAATGCCGCCCATCTGGAATCAGAATTGATTCGAAAAGCAAGACTTCTGCCCTTCGCATCAAATCATATAATCGTGCCTATACTTTTCTTAAAATCAAAGCCAACGGATTTCAATAACTCTCTCTGCGAGGAAATGCATATTATGTTTCCGGAGGATGTAATCAACCTCTTCTCCAATTGATTATCCCTGAATCAATCCGGATTGACTGAGGTTTCTTCATCCCAGAATTCATCTTCCCAGTCTTCGTCGGTGTAGTTGGAGAAGTCGTCCTCGTCGGTGTCCTCCTGCTCGAAGATGAAGTTGTCTTCCTCTTCCACGCGGTGACGCACGTCGAGGTTCCGGTGGGTTATTGCGTAGTTGTTCTGATTCTCCTCAGAGTTGATTTCACGCCAAAGGAGATCTTTCAATTCGGTGAGACCTTGCCCTGTTACGGCTGATATGAACACCGTCGGTATTCCTTCAGGAAGCTCGGCCATAAGTGCTTCGCGGAGCTCATCGTCAAGAAGATCGGATTTAGTGATTGCCAACACGCGGCTCTTGTCGGCCAACTCAGGATTAAATTCCTTCACCTCTTTCAGGAGTATTTCATAATCTTTCTTTATATCGTCGGAATCGGCCGGAACCATGAAGAGAAGCACTGCGTTGCGTTCTATATGTCGCAGGAAACGCAATCCAAGACCTTTCCCTTCGCTCGCTCCTTCTATGATCCCCGGAATATCGGCCATAACGAAAGACTTGTCGCCACGATATTGAACGATGCCAAGGCTCGGTTCCATAGTGGTGAATGGATAGTCGGCAATCTTGGGCTTAGCCGAGGATAACGAGGAGAGAAGGGTAGATTTCCCTGCATTGGGAAATCCGACCAAGCCTACATCTCCCAATAGTTTCAATTCGAGGATGACAGCTTTTTCGATAGCCGGCTGCCCGGGCTGCGCATATCTGGGGGCACGGTTGGTTGCAGTGGCGAAATGCCAGTTGCCTAATCCTCCCTTACCGCCACGCAACAGCTTTATCTCCTCGCCGTCTTCGGTTATCTCGGCAAGGAATTGGCCGTTTTCAGCATCGAAGACAGCCGTTCCTACAGGCACCTCTATAATCCTGTCCTCGCCATCTTTCCCTGTGGATTTGTTTTCACCTCCGCTTTGTCCGTCGGTGGCAAAAACGTGGCGGGTGTAGCGGAGCGGGAGGAGGGTCCACATGTGACGGTTGCCTCGCAAGATGATATGTCCGCCGCGGCCGCCGTCGCCACCGTCGGGGCCACCCTTGGGTATATATTTCGCTCTATGAAAATGGCGGGAGCCGGCGCCCCCTTTGCCTGAGCGACAAAGAATTTTAACGTAATCTATAAAATTTGAGTCTGCCATAATTGGGGTGTGAGTTTTAAGTTATAAGTTATGAGTTTTAAGTTTTGGTTAAAACCGATATGAATTAAAATCATCTTTACTGGGCGGATGCCGGCAGAGCCGGGGACGGCAACGGCTTCGCGCTGAGCAGGAACTATTTCCGGCCGGGGGACGGCAACGGCTTCGCGCTGATCATGGATTATTTCCGGCCGGGAATTGACCCTGCGGTATCGTAAAGAGCGAGGGTTGTTTCCAGTTCATTGCGGACCATCAGTTCCAGTTCTCTGGGCTGCAACACTTTCACGGAGCTCCCTAATCCTAAGATTTCGTGAACCAGCTCATAGTTGAGCTTGAGTTTGAAAGTGAACACAGAATAGGAGTCGTGAATCTCCTCAGTCTGCGAGGCGTGGAAGGGGAGGGCTCGGAAGTATTTCGCCTGCGTGGGGTCAGTCATCAGTTTCACCACGCGGACTGGAGCGTGTGATGAAGTGACACCTATCACGTTGTCGAATAGCGAGGCGTGTGTAACCCCCTCCGGCATACGGAAAGACTGGCTAAGCATCTTCATCTCCTTCACGCGGTCGAGGGCGTAGGTGCGTATGCTGCCGGCCGATTCTTTCAAACCCACCATATACCAGCGTTGCTTATATCTTTTAACAAAGTAAGGGTGGAAAATGATTTCCTTTTCGTGCCGTGAACGGTTAAAACCTGCGTATGTGAACTCAATTTTTTCATTATTGGCAATGGCATCGAGGACAGTCGGGAGAAATTCGCGAGCTGATGGCACATCTTCCACTGCCACTCTTGAGGGATCGGTGAGAGATTCCTTCACGGCAGAGTTGACGGCGTATGAGTCGAGGAGATAGTTGGTGAGGAGCCGGTCCTGGGGATCTTCGGAACGTTCGATGTAATACTCGCCGGCTCGGTTGCATTTGATTTCGATATGGAAATTCTCTTCCACGGCGCGGCGGTAGTGGAAGAAAGTCCTTTCGGGAATCGGCTTGCCGTCGGAGAGTGAGGAACGGAGCCAGAGATCATTGATTTCGGCTCTGTTGAGTTTCTTATATCTTGTCAGCGTGTCGATTAGCCAGATGTAGCGGCTGATAATATCACGGGCCATAATTTTTTATTTTAAGCCAAAGCGGAGCTTTGGAACAGAACAGCTACGCGCCGGTGAGGGGAGAGTTAAAGGGAAGGTTAAGGGGGCAGTTAGGGGGGAGGAATGCAAAATTAAGAAATTATGATTAAAAATGAAAGCAAAATAAGAGAGCGAGTGGGTGCGCGCCCTTGGGGCAGGAGAATTTACATTCAAGGAGAGGCGGCTGATTCTGCCTGGTGGGGAAAGAAAAAAGCTCGAATCCCTTCGAGCCAGTTCCTTCAATTAAAACAACAATAACAACTTTTCAGAACGCTTATAGCATTTATATCTTTTAGCTTTTTGCTTTAAATCAATGCAATCAGCTTTTATATTGGAAGGCCCAGATGAGCCTTTGTAACTATCAGCTTTCGATATTATAACATTGGTTGGAGAGGATTGGTTTAAATATATATAATTTTTTTTAAAAGATTCTATTTTCAAGGATGGTGTGTCATAACGACCAGCTCTGGGGCTGT
>CAMWXH010000046.1 GCA_947178165.1 uncultured Porphyromonadaceae bacterium
TTTAGGCATTTTTGTCTAGGTATGCTTTATGGGCTATGTAGGATTTCTTGGCTATGTTGGCTTTTTTTTGGGTGCGAGGCCTTATAGGCGTGGTAGGCAGGATAGGCATTATACGCTTTTTAGGCATTATGGGCGATTGGAGCCGGAAGGCAATTCATAGAAAAAGGGTCTATTAAGCGCTATGGCGAAATAGACCCTTTGTTTTTACGAGTGAATTTTTTCAAGTAATCTTTTACAAGTAATTTTTTTTAAGTGATTTTTTTCAGGAGAAGAATATTAAGAATAGAGGAAGCGCTTTATGCTTCGCTTAGGCGTTTTCTCAAATTCTTCATCATAAATCTTGAAGTCTTTCACTTTGGAATAAGCCGGAATATCTTTGTTAAGGACATCTATGTTCTGCCCCATCGTCTTTTCCAACTTTTCTCTATCAAGCCCTGCCTTCATGGCAGCATCGAAATCGGGGTGAATCAAGGCTATAATCTGACCATCCTTTTCAATAATCAGGGATTCATTGACCAATGGAAGATTATTGAGCTTTGCCTCAATCTCTTCAGGATATATGTTCTGCCCGGAAGGTCCGAGAATCATTGTCTTAGAACGACCCAAGATAAAGATGAAGCCATCCTTGTCGATAATGCCTCTGTCGCCGGTATCCATCCAGCCATCTTTCTTCATAACCTCTTCTGTGGCCTTTGGATTCTTATAATATCCCTGCATCACATTCATCCCTTTAACCTGAAGGTTACCGGGTTCATGTGCAGGATCGGGAGAATCGACCCTTATCTCCATCCGATCAACAATCTTTCCTACGGAATGGGGCTTAGTCTCATCGGAGGGAGCATAAGAGATGAGGGGACCACATTCAGTCATGCCGTATCCAACAGTCAAGGGGAATTTTATCCTTGTAAGGAACTTTTCAACATCGGCATTAAGGGGCGCACCTCCTACAATAATTTCATGCAAATTCCCTCCGAACGCTTCCATAAGTTTTCCACGAATACGCTTGAGGAGGAGGTCGTCGATGTATGGCACTTTGAGAAGGAATTTCATTAAAGGCTTTTCTATCACAGGGAAGACCTTGCTTTTAATTATCTTCTCAATGATGAGGGGCACTGTGATGATAAGTTTCGGACGCACCTCGGAGAAAGCTTTCAATATGATTTTGGGAGAAGGAAGCTTAGTAAGGAAATAGCAATGGCAACCTTTACAGATCGGGTGCAACATCTCAATAGTCATTCCATAAAGGTGAGCCAACGGAAGCATATTGACAATACCGTCACCCGGCTTGAACCAATTAAGATTGTCAATACAGAATCTGATATTGCTCCAGATGCTGCGATATGGCAGCATAACCCCTTTCGACATCCCGGTTGATCCTGCTGTATAGTTTATAAGCGCGAGATCTTCGGGACTATCCTCAAAATAATCAAGATTATCTTTGGAGAAGCTGTAAGGATAAGCTTTCCCAAAGCATTCATTTATATTATTGCGCGTATCGGTCAGCTTTTTGTTTCTTGAGAGAGGCATGCCAAATTCGCTTATAAAAATCGCTCCTACGAGGTCGGGGAGATTTTTTTCATCCAGGTTTTCCCATATAGCGGCATCGACAAAAAGCAATTTAGCTTCGCTGTGGTTTACAAGATGATGAATAGTGTCGGGCTTAAATTCATGCAAAATAGGCACAGCAACGACACCAGATGTGAGACAGGAAAGAAACACCACTGCCCAGTTTGACGAGTTTTTTCCGCAGATAGCTACCCTATCACCTTTCTTCACCCCAGCGGCATCAAAGATGATATGGAGTTTAGCGATCTGTTCGGCAAGGTCCTTATATTGATAATTGATACCTCCCATATCAGAGAGAGCCATTTTATCCCAGTTCTTCTTTATGGATTCCTTTATAATGGCATTTAGGGAATTTTCTTTCTTATTCTCTTTCATAGCATTATCTCTTAATGCATCAAGGATGCGATATAGTATATAGTATATAATAGAACAATGAGGCGGCAAATACCGTCTCATTGTTATAACATCTCAGAAAGAGAGAGGTTTAGTGATAAGGCTTATTTTTCCACCATAATCTTCAGTACAAGACGGTCGGTCTCCTGCATTGCATCACGTCCGATCATAGTAAGATTATGTATGGTTCGATCAATATCTGCCGCTACAATACCCTCAGCTTCAGATACACACTTGCCATTCATGGCCAGCATGGCAGACATGACGGCGGTTGACACTCCTGATGATATTTTCATGGCGCATGCAGGCTTCGCCCCGTCGCAGATCATGCCGGTGAGGTTAGCAACCATATTTTTTATGGCCGCGCAGATTCTTCCGAAGTCTCCGCCCATAAGATAAACCAATCCGGCCGAAGCTCCTGTAGAGGCCACAACGCAACCGCAGAGAGCCGACAGCCTGCCCAAACTCTGTTTGATATAGATACTGGTAAGATGACTTAAAATAAGAGCCCTCGTTGTCTCCTCCTCACTTGCGTGCATATCTTCAGCATAAGATATGACAGGCAGCGTGCAGGTGATTCCCTGATTGCCGCTTCCCGAATTTGACATAACCGATATCGGAGCGCCCCCCATTCGTGCATCACATGCCGCAGAGGTCAAACAGATGATATGTTCCAATGGCGTATCACCGAAAAGATGGCGTCCGTTGCGTCGGATTGTCGCGCCCAACGAATGCCCGTAATCTCCGGAAAGGGCTGTGTCAGCAGCCGCCTTGTTTATTCGGCCGGCTTCAAGGATAAAGTCGATCTCATCAAGCGGAGCTTCAGTTGCGAACCGATAAACCATCGCCATATTAAGCTCTACATCCTCACCTCCTTCTGCAGTAGCGACCCCCTCTTCTTCCATAAACAGGACTTCATCGTTAAGCCTGATAAGCACAAAATTTGTATGAGATCCGGATATTACTACTTCCGATTTAATCTCTTCATCATCAGAGATTTTTTTTCGTGCAACCACTTCGATATGAAGATTAGATGGAGTGCAAGGAAGATGACGAATCCTTATTCTGCCTTCATTTATGAACTTTCGTCCATCCTCAAGAGCCTTTGGGGTGACATCGCGAAGCACCTCAAGGCCATATTCTGATTTTCCAATCAATGCGCCGAGAGCCACAGCAATGGGGAGCCCTATCATTCCTGTTCCGGGGATACCTACGCCCATTGCATTCTTTATGATGTTGCCGCTTAATCCAAGTTCAATGTTATCGGGAAGCGTTCCAAGCGTCTCGACGGCTTTGGCAACACAAAGGGCAACGGCAACCGGCTCAGTGCAACCCATGGCCGGGACAACCTCCCGACGGATCATCTTTATTATCTTCTCTCTCGTATCTTTTTCCATGTTTTAAGGTGTTTAGTTTTAAGGTGTTTCAAATTTTATATCTTGAAGTTTTTAAAGCTACTTACCCGATTTCTAAAATATAAGCCATAAAACAGCTTTTATGTTTTATGGGGAACCCGTGGGAAGTCTTAGTCAAGAGGGAGACGGCCCTGCTTGCTTTTTTCTATTTTTTTATTACGCCAGCATTTGCGACATACCGACATATAACGTTCGTTTCCACCTATTTCCACCACTTCTCCTTCAGTGATTATCTCCCCTCTTCCATCAATTCGCGCGTTAACAATAGTTTTGCGTCCGCACGAGCATGTTGACTTGATTTCGTCAATCGAATCGGCAATCTCAAAAAGACGCCTTGAACCTTCAAAAAGATGGGTCCTAAAATCCGTGCGGAGACCATAACACAGAACATTAATGCCATAGTCATCGACTAATTGTGCAAGCTGATCAACCTGTTCGGGCGATAAAAACTGGGCTTCATCGACAAGAATCCACTCAGCATGCGGCAACTTTGCCCTGACTTTCTCATTAATCATCTCGTAAAGATTCGTTTCAGGATAGATCCAACCGCATTCACGCTCAATTCCAATGCGACTTCTTATGACATTCTTCTGATCTCTTGTATCAACAACCGGTTTAAAACAGAGATAAGGCATGTTTCGTTCCTCAAAATTATAGGCAGTTGTCAGCAACATTGCTGTTTTGGCCGACCCCATCGTGCCATATTTGAAATAGAGTTTTCCAAGTCTTCCCATGGAATATTGAAGTTGTTTAAACTAATTTACGAAAGTAAAACTGAAGTTGGTTTATTCATTCTTTTGCAGTCGCAATTATCTTGTTTTTTAGACAAAATATGAGGCCGCGTAAGATTTTATGCGAATTTACTAAGATTTTTTCAAAAAAACTGCAATTTTTCAGAACAATTTCCAAACTTCTTTTGTTACTCATACAACAAAGCCCAAATTAAAAAATAATCAGGCAAAAAATTTTACGAGAGATTAACTAAATCATAGAGACGCAATCAATATAGGAGATTTCACTATGAGCAGTATAAATGTCATTTCAATCAATCCGGCACAAAGCGCAAAAAGTGCGCTTCATCCTGAAGTGTTTGAACGCATCGCACGTGAATATCGTGTAGATAGCGAGATGACCAAAATAAATCTTTCGGCGAAAAAGACAATAAACTTTGCATTTGGCATAAATAAACGCATCACCCGTTCAATCTCGGTTAAGCTTTTATCAGTTCGTGCGGTTGCAGGATTAGGCTTAATCGGTTTTTCCATGTTTCAAGGCCTCAGCCTCTCCTCTTTCTCCTTAACATGGATGATGCTAATCCTGGGAGTTTCTCTCCTAAGCGGCCTATTTACAAGATTTTCTTCACTGATTTCTTTTGGAATATTCAGTTACTTCGGCACCATGACAGCACTTGCAACCGGCTCACTTGATTATGCCTGCATAGCTGCATCTTTAATTTCATTGGTATTCATGATTACCGGTCCCGGAAAATTCAGCACAGATCAGATTATTCGCAGAAGCTTATTCAGATATGCCAAGAACCACGCACGTGCAAAAGCTATCAAGCTTGCTGAGAATCGTCTCTCTTATCGTGCGATGAGATATCTCTAATACTTTTAGTATTAATCCCTTCTTTTGAAAGTTAAATAAAAATATAAATTAAAGGCGTCATGAAAATTTTCATGGCGCTTTTATTTTACGAGGCAAAGCCTCATGCGGAAACGGCTTCGCGATTATGCATTGGGAAATTTTCATGGCGTTTTTTCACGAGGCAAAGCCTCATGCGGAAACGGCTTCGCGATTATGCATGGTAAATTTTCATGGCGCTTTTTCTTTTACAAGGCACAGCCTCATGCGGAAACGGTTTCGCGATTATGCATTGGCCAATAATTTATTTCGACTTTTTCCAAGAGAATCTCTGGATGCTATTTCCCGGAGTAAGCTTTACAGTATTGCTTAATTACGCATTCCATACATTCAGGCTTACGGGCTTTACACACGTATCGGCCGTGAAGAATCAACCAATGGTGCGCCTTTGCAATCAAATCGTGGGGAATATATTTTACCAGCGTCTTTTCCGTTTCAAGTGGAGTCTTTGAATTATTGGTGAGTCCAATCCGATTGCTGACGCGAAAGACATGAGTATCAACAGCCATTGCCGCCTTATTCCACACAACAGAAAGCATCACATTAGCCGTCTTTCTCCCAACTCCGGGAAGCTTCATAAGGTTATCAATATCCGTGGGCATTTCCCCCTCAAATTCATCTACCAAAAGCCGGGCGGCACGAAGTAGATGACGAGTCTTATTATTTGGGAAAGTGACACTTTTTATATATTCATATACCTCCTCTTCAGAAGAAGCGGCTAAATCGGTCGGCTCCGGGAATCGTTCAAAAAGTGCAGGCGTGACCATATTAATCCGCTTATCGGTGCATTGCGCAGACAGAATGACAGCCAATAAAAGATGAAACGGAGTGTCATATTGCAACTCCGTTTTAGGATCGGGCATCACCTCCTCAAATGTGGAGATGACACCCGCATATCGTTCTTTAATTG
Organism: uncultured Porphyromonadaceae bacterium; assembly: GCA_947178165.1. Lineage (GTDB taxonomy): Bacteria > Bacteroidota > Bacteroidia > Bacteroidales > Muribaculaceae > Lepagella. The sequence continues at coordinate 5,929 of CAMWXH010000046.1, forward strand.
TCATAGCATCCGGCTTATTTTGCAGCCTCGAATTCACGCAGGAAGCGCACATCATTCTCGCTGAACATACGGAGATCCTTCACCTTATATTTCAGGTTAGTGATTCTTTCAATACCCATTCCGAAAGCATAACCGGAATATATTTCAGGGTCGATTCCACAAGCTTTGAGGACATTCGGATCAACCATTCCACATCCTAAAATCTCAACCCATCCTGTGCCTTTACAGAATGCACATCCTTTTCCGCCACAGATGTCACAACTGATATCCATCTCTGCGGAAGGCTCTGTGAAGGGGAAATAGGATGGACGGAGACGAATTTTTGTTTCAGGCCCAAACATTTGACGCGCAAAACCCAATAGAACCTGTTTAAGGTCGGCAAATGACACGTTCTTATCAATATATAGACCCTCAACTTGATGGAAGAAACAATGGGCACGTGCGGAAATGGCCTCATTACGATATACTCGTCCGGGACAAACAATCCTGATCGGCGGCTGAGTCTTCTCCATCACACGCGTCTGGACCGATGAGGTATGGGTGCGAAGGAGGATATCAGCCGGATTACGCGAGATAAAGAATGTATCCTGCATATCACGTGCCGGATGATCGGGAGCAAAATTCAATGACTCGAATACATGCCAGTCATCTTCAATTTCAGGACCCTCAGCAATTGTAAAGCCCATGCCTTCAAATATGCGAAGCATCTCGTTCTTTACAATCGACAATGGGTGACGTGTGCCTAATTCAACCGGAGAAGCCGTACGAGTAAGATCGATTTCCTCAATCTCTTTGTCGGCGTTCAAGGCAAATGATTCTTTCAGAGATGCAATCTTTTCAGTTGCAAGATTTTTCAATTCGTTCACCTTCTGCCCTACCTCTTTTTTATGCTCGGCAGGCACATTTCGGAAATCGGCCATAAGCGCCGAGATACTTCCTTTCTTGCTAAGATATTTTATGCGGAGCTGCTCCACTTCCTCAAGCGAACCTGCCACCACACCAGCAATCTCTTCTTTCAGTTTTTCTATCTTTTCAAGCATCTTTTGACTTGTATTATTTCTATTAAATAAGCATTGGATATTGAAGCTGTTTAAACTAATTTACGAATGTAAAAATGTAAATTAATTGACATTATACGACGGTTTTCATCGCCTTTTTCAATTACCTTACAAATTTACAAATTTTTCCGTAAATTGCGGATAACTATATGGTTTAAATTTCCATTCCCTTCATTATTACACAAAAAAATGAAAGGAAGGTATGATCATACCTTCCTTTCACATCTTAGTTTATAAAGGGTTTACTTTAATTCATCATTTTCTAAGAGCTATCTCTTCCGGAGTGAGTTCGGGATCTTTACCCCAGTCCTGAGCAGCAAGACGCTTGTAGTTGTTATAACGCCACATTGCGTTAGCCTTACAAGCCTCAAAGAGCTCCTCAGCCTGCTCGGGATACATCTTCACGAGCGAAGCGAATCGAACCTCACCTTTGAGGAAGTCGCTGAACTTGCTCCAATCCGGCTCCTTGCTATCGAGAGTGAATGGATTCTTTCCTTCCTCTTCAAGAGCGGGATTGTAACGCCAGAGGTGCCAGTAACCGCAGTCAACAGCATCTTTCTCCTCTTGCTGAGCCTTGCCCATGCCTTTCTTGATGCCATGGTTAATACAGGGCGCGTATCCAATGATGAGAGATGGTCCGTCATAAGCCTCTGCTTCGCGGATTGCCTTGAGAGTCTGAGCGTTGTCAGCACCCATAGCCACCTGAGCCACATACACGTAACCATAGGTTGTGGCAATCATGCCAAGATCTTTCTTGCGGATTCTCTTACCGGCAGCGGCAAACTTAGCGATAGCGCCGATAGGTGTTGATTTGGATGACTGGCCACCGGTGTTAGAATAAACCTCAGTATCGAGAACGAGGATGTTCACATTCTTGCCTGAAGCAATCACGTGGTCGAGACCGCCGAAGCCTATATCATAGCTTGCACCGTCACCACCGATAATCCACTGGCTACGTTTTGTGAGGAAGTGTTCAAGAGCCACGATACCCTTGCAGATGTCGCAATCACACTTCTTAGCCTCCTCTGCCAAAGCTTCCGCAGCCTTGCGGCAAGTGTCGCCGTTATCCTTATTGTCAAGCCAATTCTGAGCAGCGGCCTTCATTTCAGCTGAGCAACAGTCGCATGTGAGAGATTTCTTAACGAGATCCTCTACGCGAGCGCGCATCTTCTCGTATCCGATATACATACCGAGACCGAACTCACAGAAGTCTTCGAAGAGGGAGTTAGCCCAAGCGGGACCGTGACCATCCGCATCAGTAGTGTAAGGAGTTGAAGGAACGGAGCCTGAATAGATAGATGAACATCCGGTAGCGTTGGCAACCTGCTGACGATCGCCGAAGAGCTGAGTTATAAGCTTAACGTAGGGAGTCTCGCCACAACCTGAGCAAGCCCCTGAGAATTCGAAGAGAGGCTGTGCGAACTGGCTGTTCTTAGCGTTGAGCTTAACGTCAACGAGATCTTTCTTATTGGATACGTGCTCCACGCAATAATCCCAGTTCTTCTGCTGGTCAAGCTGACTCTCGGTGTGAACCATTGTAAGAGCCTTATTACCCTTCTTGCCGGGGCAGACATCGGCACAGTTACCGCAACCGAGACAGTCAAGGACATCAACTTGCTGAACGAAACGGAGACCGGCCATGGTTTTTCCTATTGCCGGGATTGTGTGATCCTCGCCAAAAGGAGCATTTGCCATCTCCTCTGCATTGAGAAGGAACGGGCGGATAGCGGCGTGAGGACAAACGAAAGAACACTTGTTACACTGGATACAGTTCTCAGGATTCCATTCAGGAACGAATGCGGCAACACCACGTTTTTCGTAGGCGGCAGTGCCCTGTTGCCAAGTTCCATCTGCATTGTCAGCAAATGTGCTTACAGGGAGGAGGTCGCCATCCTGTGCATTGATCGGGCGAACTACGTTGGTGATGAATTCCGGTGCTTTGTCGGCAACAACTGCGTCATCTTCAAGATTAGCCCAAGCAGGATCAACCTCAAGCTTAGCATACTCTCCGCCACGATCAACAGCGGCATAGTTCATGTTGACAATGTTCTCGCCCTTCTTGCCATAAGACTTGACGATGAACTTCTTCATCTGCTCAATAGCAAGGTCAACGGGAATCACCTCAGTGATGCGGAAGAATGCGCTCTGGAGGATGGTGTTGGTGCGGTTGCCAAGACCAATTTCCTGTGCAATCTTGGATGCATTGATATAATAACAAGTGATGTTATTCTTAGCAAGGTAACGTTTCACCTTGTTTGGAAGATTCTTTGCAAGCTCCTCGCCTTCCCAGATAGTATTGAGAAGGAAAGTTCCGTTGGGCTGAAGGCCGCGGAGCACATCATACATGTGAAGGTAAGCCTGAACGTGGCAAGCCACGAAGTTAGGAGTATTCACAAGATATGTGGAGCGGATGGGGTTATCACCGAAACGGAGGTGAGAACAGGTGAAACCACCTGATTTCTTTGAATCGTATGAGAAGTAAGCCTGGCAATACTTATCTGTGTTGTCACCGATAATCTTCACTGAGTTCTTGTTAGCACCGACAGTACCATCAGCACCAAGTCCATAGAACTTAGCCTGGAAGAGACCCGGCTCAGCAACATTGATTTCAGGTATAACAGGAAGTGAGTGGAAAGTCACATCATCTACTATACCGATAGTGAAGTGATTCTTAGGCTCAGGAAGCGAAAGATTATCGAACACTTCGAGAATCTGAGCAGGAGTAGTATCTTTTGAAGAGAGACCGTAGCGGCCACCCACGATAAGAGGCGCATTCTCTTTTCCATAGAAACAATCCTTAACATCAAGATATAGAGGCTCACCGTTTGCACCCGGCTCTTTAGTGCGGTCGAGCACTGCGATGCGAGTTGCAGTGGCCGGCACGGCAGCGAGGAAATGCTTTGCGGAGAAGGGACGATAGAGGTGAACACAAACCACACCTACCTTTTCGCCTTTGTCGCGAAGATGGTCAATAGTCTCCTTTATGCACTCTGTCACAGATCCCATAGCGATAATCACGCGGTCTGCCTCGGGGTCACCATAATAGTCGAAGAGACCATAGTTGCGGCCTGTGATCTTGTTGATTTCTTTGATATAACCTTCAACAATCTCGGGAAGAGCATTGTAGTAAGGGTTGCAAGCCTCACGGTGCTGGAAGAATACGTCGGGATTCTCAGCCATGCCGCGAGCCACCGGAGCATCAGGATTGAGGGCACGTTTGCGGAAATCAGCAAGTGCCTCCTGATCAACCAGCGGAGCAAGCTCCTCTTCGCTGAGAGCTTCAATCTTCTGAATTTCGTGAGAAGTGCGGAAGCCGTCGAAGAAGTTAATGAAAGGCACACGGCCTTTAATTGAGGAAAGATGCGCAACAGCGGCGAGATCCATCACCTCCTGAACTGAGCCTTCGCAGAACATTGCGAATCCGGTCTGACGGGCAGACATAACGTCCTGATGGTCGCCGAAAATTGACAGGGCATGCGAAGCAAGCGTACGGGCCGATACATGGAACACGCAGGGAAGAAGCTCACCGGCAATCTTATACATGTTCGGAATCATGAGAAGAAGACCCTGCGATGCGGTATAGGTGGTAGTAAGCGCACCTGACTGCAAAGAGCCGTGTACCGCACCTGCGGCGCCACCTTCACTTTGCATCTCCTGAACGAGAACCGTTTCGCCAAAGATATTCTTTCTCCCGGCTGCCGACCAATCGTCAACATACTCCGCCATAGTGGATGACGGGGTGATGGGATAGATGGCAGCAACTTCGCTAAACATATAACTGATATGCGCAGCGGCCTGATTACCGTCGCATGTCAGAAATTTCTTTGTTTTGGCCATAGTTGTGTTGTTGTATATTTATAAGTTATCTTAGCTTCTATTCTTTAAGAGGCCATTTTTACCTCCCGATGTTTTCACAGAAATGAAAAATGGATTCTTCTGAAACCTTAAAAAGAAACTTTGCAAGACCTTGAAAAGGGGAAGTGCAACTTTTCTTATCCTGCAAAGTTAATACTTTTTAGCGGTTTTTTCATTATCAAATTCAATTTTTTTCAACCGCTTAAGACATTATGACCATTATTTTGAGAATTTTCCTCTCCATTGCCTATCAGAGCAAAGATATCATCCGTTTTTCGCCCTTTATCTTCTTTCCCTTAGCCTCTTTGACGGCTTCGGATGCGACTGAACTTTTGACTGCGGCAAGAGAATAATGGTCATAGACATCTATCTTTCCGATAGCATCTCCGGGAACTCCGCATTCCTTTGTAAGGAAACCGACAATATCCCCTTTTGAAAGCTTCTCTTTCTTTCCAGCGGAGAAATATACAGTTTCAAATTCAGGTGACGTGGCATCCGGAGAATCATAATCAGGATAATAGGTATCATCAAATTCGGCATACGGCTTCACATCTTCGTCCGGGCCGACGAGGATATATATATCGCCCTCCCTGTCGATACGCGCTGTTCGGCCGTTTCGATGAGTGTAGGTTTCAGGAGTGAGGGCCTGATGGTAATGAATGATCGACTTGACATTCTCAATGTCGAGACCTCTGGCTGCCAAATCCGTAGCCACAAGGACCGGTTTGCTGCCGTTATTGAACATTGCCACGGCTTGTTCGCGTTCTCGCTGATCGAGCTGGCCGTGATAAAGCACTGCAGGAATGCCGTGAGACTTAAGATAGTCTGCCACTCGGTCTGCACTTTCCCGATGGTTAACAAATACAATGCTTCTTTCCCTTCCACCTTCACCTTTTGCAAGATCATTCAAAAGGACGCGGAGGGAATTGAGCTTATCCTTACCGTCGGTATCGACACGGTGACTGCGGATGCGCGTTCGCAATTCGTGGTTATCGCCTAAGAAATTTATTGTAAGTGGTTCTTTCAGGTTAAGGAAATCAGGAAGGACATCAGCTCGGGTAGCGGAAGTCAGGATTGTACGGCTAACGTTCTTGAGCCTTTCAACAATCTTTTTCATCTCCTTCTCAAAACCAAGTTCGAGAGATTTATCAAATTCATCAAGCACCAATATTCTTGTGGGAAGCAGATCGACATTGCGACGGGTGATATGGTCGAGAAGACGACCCGGAGTAGCCACAACGATATCCGTGCCGGCAGCCAGAGAATTGACTTCATCCTCCACCTTGTGACCGCCATAAAGTGGAGTTACCTTGAAGCCGGCCGCTATGGCACCGATTATGCGCGTGATCTGAATTACCAGCTCCCTGGAGGGTGCGATTATCACAGCCTGAACTCTTCCGGTAGATGGTTTGAGAAGTTTAAGCACAGGCAAGATAAAGGCCAATGTTTTTCCCGAACCTGTTGGTGAAAGCAAGATTATGTCGTTGGCTTCTGAAAAGGAACGCAACATTTTCTGTTGCATCGGATTTAATTCCTCTATATTTAATTTCTCCTTTATAAGGGGCAAAAATTCTTTCTCTCTCATAAGTGTAAAGTGAATGTTAAGAGTTATGCGGGTATCATTTATAACTCATAACTTATAACTTTTAAACAAGGAATAAGTTCATCATGAAATCTGAGACCAATCGACTGTCTTAGCAAACCTGAATCTCAGCTCATGCGCCACTACTGCCAATGATGCCGGCGACAGGTTCAGCTTTTCCCCTGTCTTGTCAGTTTCCGACGGAGTGCCGGCCACAAGCTCCGGATGTCCGTTGAGCACCATATCCGCCGCTTCTCTGGCAATGTTGAGGATCTGGCCATCAGAGGCGAGATTGGCAACATTAAGTGCGAATGCCAGCCCGCTTTGTTGAGTTCCTTCCATATCTCCCGGGCCACGGAGCTTCATATCGGCTTCTGAAATCAGGAAGCCGTCGGTGGTTTCGGTCATTATGGAAAGCCTTTTACGTGTGTCGGTTCCAATCTTGAATTTTGTCATCAAGATGCAATAGCTTTTATCTGACCCACGTCCAACCCTTCCTCGCAACTGATGAAGCTGAGAAAGGCCGAAGCGTTCGGCATTCTCTATCACCATCACAGATGCGTTAGGCACATTCACCCCAACCTCTATCACAGTGGTGGCCACAAGGATACGGGCTTTCCCACTTACAAAACGCTCCATCTGGAAGTCTTTTTCATCGGGCTTCATCTTGCCATGCACACAACATATTTCAACTTCCGGGAAAAGCCCTCTTACGCGTTCAATGCCCTCCTCCACGCTTTTTAATTCAAGCTTCTCGTTCTCCTTTATCAACGGATAGACTATATATATCTGCCTACCTTGCCGAAGTTCGCGGGCGATAAGACGGTTCACCTCCATCCGGTTTTCATCATAGCGCATAATCGTCTCGATCGGCTTGCGGCCGGGAGGGAGTTCATCTATAACAGAAACATCAAGATCTCCATAGACCGTCATAGCCAAGGTCCGCGGAATTGGAGTGGCTGTCATGACAAGCACATGCGGAGGAACAGCCGACTTTTTCCACATCTTGGCGCGCTGGGCCACTCCGAAACGGTGTTGCTCATCAATCACGACAAGCCCAAGATTTTTAAACACCACATTATCCTCAATAAGCGCATGCGTCCCGACAAGGATATCTATTTCACCATTTCTCAAACCCTCATCTATCTCACGGCGTTTTTTTGCCCGGACACTCCCTGTGAGAAGTTCGACACGCAATCCTATCATCGCGCCCCATTTCGAAATTGTCTCATAATGCTGGGTGGCAAGGATTTCAGTGGGAGCCATAAGCGCACCCTGATAACCGTTATCCACTGCCATAAGCATTGACATGAATCCGACCATCGTCTTGCCACTCCCCACATCGCCCTGCAGCAGCCGGTTCATCTGGCGTCCGGTCCGCATATCCGCCCTTATCTCTTTAAGCACACGTTTCTGAGCGCCTGTCAGTTCAAAAGGGATGCAGTTGAAAAAATAGTCGTTAAAATACTTGCCGATTTTGGGGAAGACCACGCCCCTTACCTTGCGGCCGCGTTCACGAGAGAAACGAAGTATATGCAATTGAAGATAAAAGAGCTCCTCAAATTTGAGTCTCTCCCTTGCCTTCCTCAATAGGTCAGCATTTTCAGGAGTATGCATCTGGATAATGGCATCCTTTAAAGGCATTAGATTATACCTCTCCCTCACTTCCGCCGGAAGAACAGAAGGGATTGCCTCAAACCTGGGGTTAGCAACCAGATTCTTTATCAATGCCGAGAGGAGCCGGGAACTATACCCCTTTCTCCTCATATTTTCAGTGATTGTATATACTCCTACAAAACCCATAGGGGGCTTCTGAGGGTCATAAGAAGAGACCTCAGGATGAGATATTGAAAATATTGACCGGAACTGCACCGGCTTTCCGAATATAACGTATTGCTGCCCGATCTTGTAGGCATCCTTTATGGCATCCACTTTTGAAAACCAGACACACTCCATTAGACGCGAGCCATCGGAAAAAACGGCATTCAAACGTCTTTTAGCTCCTTCCCCCTCAATAGTGAAACTGACGAAACGACCAATAATCTGAACCATTGGCATCTCCCCCGACAGCTCGGAAATCTTATAGAACTTGCTTCTGTCGATATGCCTAAAGGGGAAGTAGTATAGGAGGTCACGGAATGTATTGATATCAAGTTCTTTGCTAAGAACTTTGGCACGGGCCTCCCCGACTCCTTTCAGGAACTTTATGTCGGTATCAAAAAAACTTGCCATAAAAAATAAGTGTAGGCTTTACTCTGATATTTCTTTGCCGTTTTCTTTCATCAGGAGTTCCGCAATCTTGAAATCAAGCGGATTAGTCACCTTTATATTGGTTTCAGATCCCTCATATAGGGCAACCTTCACACCGGCTTCCTCCACTACCGAAGCATCGTCGGTCATCTCCGGACGCAGGAGACCTGAGTAGGCATCCTTAAGCCAATCACCACGAAAAACCTGAGGAGTCTGAACCCGGACATAACGCGACCGGTCAAGCGCCACCGATCCGTCTGAGGTTAGTTCACGCAATGAATCCGTCATAGGGATAACCGGAATAGCCGCCCCCTCTTCACGACCTTTTCTCCAGCCACGCGAAATCAAGGAAGCCCTTACAAGAGGCCTGGCCGCATCATGGACGGCAATAAATGTTTCGGACATATTTTCGGCTTCAATGCCCATTATGCCGTTTTTCACCGATTCGAGCCGGTTTCGTCCGCCACAAATAAGTTCTACACTAATACTCTTCTCCTCTTCAGGCAACTCTGAATAGAGGATATCCCACAAATCAAAAAAGCCCGGATGCAGCACGAGACGAATATTCACATCAGGATCTTCCTGATAAAATGCCTTGACCGACCACCAAACCATCGGCAACCCGCATAGCATCTGAAACTGCTTGGGGATATCACCACCTGCTCGGGTGCCGGAGCCTCCTGCCAAAATCACTGCATATTTCTTTTCCATATAGCGCTAAATGAAAAGAAGGACGGGCGTTAACACGCCGCCCTTCCCTATCATAGTCAAATACAGTTTATTTACATGTTCATGCCACCATCAACTTGAATGACCTGACCTGTTACATAGCCGGCCATATCGGAAGCAAGGAATGTTGCAACGTTTGCAATATCCTCAACCTTACCTCCACGACGCAAAGGAATTTTCTGGCACCATTCTGCACGAACCTCGTCAGGAAGAGCAGCCGTCATGGCAGTCTCGATGAAGCCCGGGGCGATGGCATTAGCACGAATGCCGCGTGAGCCAACCTCCTGAGCAATGCTCTTGGCAAGAGCGATGAGGCCAGCCTTTGAAGCGGCATAGTTGGCCTGGCCGGCATTGCCGTGAACACCTACGACAGAGGCCATATTGATGATAGAACCGCTCTTCTGACGCATCATGATCGGAAGAACTGCATGGATATAGTTGAACGCAGATTTAAGGTTGACAGCAATCACTGCATCCCACTGCTGTTCTGTCATGCGGAGCATGAGACCATCTTTGGTGATACCTGCATTGTTAACAAGGATATCGACACGGCCGAAATCTTTCTTAATCTCCTCTACGGTTGCCTCGGTGGCGGCAAAGTCTGCAGCATTTGAAGCGTAGCCTTTGCATTTCACTCCTAACGCCGCAATCTCCTCCTCGGTTTTCTTTCCATTCTCGTCGATCACAAGATCAGTGAAAGCTATGTTACAGCCCTCAGATGCAAATTTAAGAGCAATTTCTTTACCGATGCCACGGGCAGCACCTGTGACAATGGCGGTCTTTCCTTCTAATAACTTCATTTTTATATTCTTTATATTGTTTATTCAGATTATACGGTCACATTCAGACGGCTTATTTCTCAATGATAAAGCACCCGCAGCTATATCCTCCTCCAAACACCATCAGCGCAACCTTTTCTCCTTTCTCAATCTTGTCGATATTCTGCACCAACACGAGTGGAGCGGAAGCGGAACCGGTGTTGCCCAATTCTTCAATATTGTTATAGAAGCTGTCGAGCGTAAGGTCAAGCTGATGAGCCACCTGCGCCACGATGCGCTTGTTGGCCTGATGCGTTATGAACTTGGCAATATCCTCTTTTTTCAAGCCGGTATTGGCAAGCGATTTATTGAGGGCATAGATCATATATCGGCAGGCATGGATGAAGACATCACGGCCATCGGGCATTGTAATTCCATCCTCTTTAGGACGGAGCATAACTCCCCCGGGGCCTTTCCCAACATCGCCGAGCCCTTCGGTGAAGATATCGAGGATGCGCACATCGCTATCGGCCACTTTCTCTTTGGAAATAAAGAAAGCCACAGCCGCATCGCCCCAAAGGTGTCCGCTCTTCGGATCGCTTTCATTGCTATAGTAGCTGTTCTCTTCAGAGCAGACAAGAAGAGCCTTATCGGCCTTACCGCTCGCAAAATATCCCTCAATCACCTCGAGTCCGTTGATAAATGAAGAACATGCGGCAGAAACATATACCGCCTTGGCACCGTTAATGCCATATTCCTGCTGTATCTTATGCGCCACGGTGGCAACAGTGTCGTAGGCACAATAGTGGGCCGATACAATAAGGTTCACATCCTTTATATCGTATGGAAGCGTCTTCAAAGCATCCTCCACGGCCTTTATTCCCATTGTATCAACATTTTCATCAGAAGCTGTCTTGCTTCGGCTGCGGATGCCGGTGCGCTGCTCAATCCATTCAGGCGTGAGGCCGTTGACCGATGTGAAATACTCATTGGGAATTCTTTGCGAAGGCACATACTGGCCCATTGAATTAATATACATAATCAGGTATATAAGTAGGTGTCTAAATTATTTCTTTTGTGAGCATGGGGCATGATTGAAAGGTGTCAGTGACGAAGGATACCCTTAAGTATAAGGTTGGCCACTAATTCTGACATACGTTCCTTTCCGATTCCATATTCCGCAAGGCTGTTGCGGATATACGGCACATCTAATCCATGGATGGAATTCATTATCACGATGGCAGACTCCTTCACGTTTTCTATCTCAAAAACTCCGGAATCAACCCCGTCATGCAATATATCCATCAGCAATGCAATCTCCTTCTTGGAAATAAGAGCCCTCGCCCGATCCACTTTCCTCACGTCGAGGAAGAAGCCGGCCCTCAGGGAACCATTTCTCGAAACAATCTCTTTCATCGTTTCAAGACGGCAGGCTATATACTCATACAATTTCTCCTCCGGGCGTGCGGGCTTGGCCACAATCATCCGCAATTTGTGGAGAAGCTGATCAGTCTCAGTCTCAATTACGGCATTGAATATATCGCGTTTGCTCTTAAAGTAGGTATAGATGGTGCGTCGCCCCTTATCGGATGCTGATGCAATGTCGTTCATCGTGGTGTTCTCCACGCCTTTACGGGCAAACAATTGTCTGGCCACCTCGATAAATCTATCTCTCGTTTTCTTTACCATTTCTACCGTTCTTTTGCACACTCAAAGAGTATATGCGCAAAATTAGTAAATATTATTGAATTAACCCCTACAATCTTCTATTAATTAATGTTTTTTTTGCGAAATTTCTTTAAGGCCTCACCTGACCATGGCCTGAAAGGAGGTATCGGTAGGTTGTCATCTCCTTCAGCCCCATCGGGCCTCGCGGGCCAAGTTTCTGTGTGGATATTCCAATTTCAGCACCCAATCCAAACTGGGCGCCGTCGGTAAAGCTTGTGGGAAGGTTCACATAGACGCATGCCGCATCAACAAATCTTTGGAAACTATCAGCCACTGCGACATCATCTGTCACAATGCTTTCACTATGTCCTGATCCATGAATGGAGATATGATTGACCGCATCTTCAAGTGAGCCGACAGTTCGGACACCCATCTTATGATCCATCCATTCCCTATCCCAATCCTCTTCGCATGCTCTCTTCAACAGCGATGCAGGATAGATGTTTTCAAGTGCATCGTATGATTCAGGGTCGGCATACAGCTCAACTTTCTTTTCTGCAAGAGGAGCTACCAAGTGATGCAACTGACCGAGCCTTGCACGATGAATCAAAAGCGTATCAAGTGCGTTGCAGACACTCACTCTCCTTGTCTTGGCATTCTCGATTATCCGAGCCCCCATTTCGAGGTCACCATTCCGGTCAAAATAGAGATGCACAACACCTGCGCCGGTCTCAATGACAGGAACCTTGGCATTATCTCTTACGAAGTCGATCAGTTTCCTTCCTCCTCTCGGAATGCAGACATCAACATAGCCAACCGCCCCAAGCAATGCGGCTGTGGCCTCATGCGTGGATGGCAATAGAATGGCAACATCGCGATTGACATCTTCCTCCTCCAATGCCTTATGTATAAGCGACATTCCTGCAAGATTTGAGTTTTCGGCATCTCGGCCACCCTTAAGGATACACGCATTCCCGCTCTTGAAGCATAATGAGAAAACATCGAATGTGACATTAGGCCTGGCTTCATATATCACGCCTATTACGCCGAAAGGCACCCTTACCTTACGCAACAAGATGCCGTTAGGCAGTAAGCGACGTTCAATCTCCTCTCCCACCGGAGATTGAAGCTCAGCAACATGCCTAAGGTCGTTTGCAATTCCTTTTATTCTTTGATGGTCCAGTTTCAGGCGATCGTAAAGTGGATTTGCAGGATCCATCTTCGACAAATCTTTTTCATTCGCCGATAGCAACTTCTCTTCATTCACTTCAAGCAACTGAGCCAATCTGAGGATTACACGGTTCCTCTTTTCATCATCAAGTTGGGCTATTTCTCGTGAAGCTCTCTTTACGCGTGCAAACAGGTCATTGTATTCCATAATCTTACTCTATATATAAATAATCATAATGCACCACCGGACGTTCCCCTCTTTGGCCGAGCGATGCGCGGGCTGTTTCTGAATCAACATAGGCACGGCCCACTCCTATTGAATTTCCATTAATCCCAAAGATATTTAGGATGTCGCCTTCTTCCCAATCTCCTTCAACCGCCACTACACCAACAGGGAGAAGGGAGACGGCGCCATCGCCTCGCAGCGCTTTTTCAGCATTATCGTTCACAACGATTTTCCCTTTTGCAAAGGATGATGAATGAGCTATCCACCTTTTCACTGTGCTTAGCCCCTCCTTTCGCGGTTCAAAAACTGTGTGAGGAACTTCTTGCGGATTCTCCACGACATCTATCAATACGTTTCTCCGTTCTCCCTTGGCGATTATAACTTTTATCCCCTCTTCGCTCACCTTCCCGGCAATCCCGCATTTCGTGCCCATTCCTCCTCGACCGAAACCGCTTTTCGATGCCACTACGTTGCCACTCACATCTTCTCCAGGCATAATGCGTTCTATCAGCTTTGATCCGGGATCTGAAGGATTCCCCGTATAAATTCCGTCAACATTCGAAAGGATAACGAGCATATCTGCGTCGAGCATCGTGGCAATCATTCCGGAAAGCTCGTCATTATCTGTGAACATCAGCTCCGTAAGGCTTGCAGTGTCGTTTTCGTTTACAATAGGGATCACGCCATTTTCAATCATAGTGACCATGCACGCCCTCTGGTTAAGATAAGACGAGCGTGAACTGAAATTCTCCTTCTGCGTCAGAACCTGGCCCACAACGATATCATACTGAGCAAAAAGGTCATTATATATATTTATCAACCTTATCTGTCCTACAGATGAAAAGAGCTGACGCGCTGCCACACTATCAAGCTGACGCATAGGCGCAACAGCACCTCGTCCGCAGGCCACAGCACCGCTCGACACAAGGATTAGCTCATGCCCTTTTTTTCGGAGATAAGCCACCTGGTCAACGATAGCCGACATGTTGGTCACGTTCGGTTTCCCGTCATTACGAGTGAGGACATTGCTTCCAATCTTTACAATTATTCTTGACATACAAAGCTTTTTTATTAAATCTCTGGGATGAGCACTAATTTAGCCTAAGGGGCTTCCATTAAATTAATCAGGGATCAGGCCTTTTATCACAGCCTGTGTGAATCCGGCCTTCTCCATGGCATTCAAACCTCTTATGGTGAGACCGCCGGGAGTTGTCACTTTATCAATTTCAGCCTCCGCATGTTCGCCGTTTGCCAATAACATAGCTGCTCCTTTCACTGTCTGAGCAACAATACTCTGTGCTTCAGAAGCACGGAAACCGAGTTGCACACCTCCTTCGGAGGCAGCACGGATATATCGGAGAGCGTAGGCTATGCCGCAAGATGCCAAGGAGGTGGCGGCCGGCAATAATCGCTCCTCAATCACTTTCACTTCTCCGAGACGGCCATAAAGCTCAATATCCGGATTGCGTTCATTGCCGGTGACAGGAACGACAAAAGTCATCGATTCCCTACATTTCACCGCTGTATTAGGCATTGAAAGGGAGATTGTGGGGCAATAACCATTATAGTCAAACCATCCTTTCAAATCCTCGCCGCTAACGCCGGCTGCCACAACCGACACGGCCTGATAATTGTAATGGAGTGTATCTTTGATTTCCTTAATCACATCAGGAAGAACCCAAGGCTTGACAGCTATGATGACAATATCCGCGCTCTGACATGCCTCTTTATTGTCGGTAGTAACAGTAACTCCCAACTCCTCAAACGCTTTCAATTTATCGTGATGAGGATTGGCCATGCTTAACATCCCGGGAGCAACACCCGATTCCAATAATCCGTATGCAATGGCACTCCCCATTGCACCGGCTCCCAATATAGCAATTTTCATCTTTTTTACCTTTAATTCTTTTTTTACCTTTAATTCTTTCAAAATGCAAAATTACTAAAAATAATTAGGAAATGGAATCATGGAGGCAATAGGAATTTCAAAATTAAAGCACCCAGATATATACTGACTCGAACAGGCTAAAATTGGAATTTTGCGGATTCCATCCCTCATTTTTATCAAAATTTGGGATTTTGGACGGAGTTAAAAAAATTTTCTTCAAAAAATTTGGTGGAATAAAAAAAAAGTTGTAATTTTGCATCGTTAAAACATCGCGGGGTGGAGCAGTGGTAGCTCGTTGGGCTCATAACCCAAAGGTCGTAGGTTCGAGTCCTGCCCCCGCCAC
>CAMWXH010000047.1 GCA_947178165.1 uncultured Porphyromonadaceae bacterium
TAGCCGACGTTATAATAAGTTGTACCTACAAGGTGTACTTCAGTTAATGCTTACATTCTATTTCTGATAATGAGTTTATAATTGGTCAAAATCGGTCAATCTTCCGATGTCTTTTTCAGAATTGTTTAAGTTGCCTACCATTATCTGTAGCACGATATTTCTGTTCCGGATTATTTGTTGATTCTTTGTCGTAAGCTTCTAAGAGATTATCATCAATCATCCGAGGAATTATCTTAGTCTTAAGATGAGATGCACTATATCCTGTCTTTGAAGCAAGTTCCTTTGCGCCAATCCAGTCATTACACAATTCGAAAATAATTCTACTGGAAACTTTGTAAGGAACCTTTTTTCGATTCGAAATCATTTCTCTCATCTTGCGAAGGTCGATACTGTCTCCATTACTGTCTCCATTACTGTCTCCATTACTTGCTCCATTTTTTTCAGTCTTTCTATTGTCGAATGAAATAATGGGCAAAACGAGTTCAACCTTATTGGGTTCGGATTTCTCAGATATTATAGGGGTGCCGAACTTGGCCTCATCCCATCCTTGAAGGATTGTATCTGCTCCGCTACCGGCTTTCTCCACTGCACCTATCATTGAAAACATAGTCTGGAGTGCCGGATTACGGCATATACTTTCACCTCCGTTAAAATACTGTTCTTGCGATACGAGCATCGTGCCGGGGTTTGAGAATATTATTTTATCCGGATATTTGAGTATGAGAAGCTTTGAGTAGCTTTGATAAGAAGCGTGGACACACAGATTTACAAAAGCCTCTCTCAAGGCTTTATGTGCTTTGGTCTCATCAATACGTTCATTCCCCTGAAGTTTGAAAGGCACGGGAAGAAACGCCTGGACTCTTGGTAGAATTTTTCGATAGGCTTGATAAAGATTAGATTCCCACGAACCGTCGTTATAGATCCTGTCGCTCCATCTTTCACTACTTGCCGTATATTCCCTGTAGTCAATCATAAATTGAGGCATGGCATCCGTGATTGAGTCATATTTACCAAACATCAAAAGACCGGCTATTGTTAGGCCTTCTTTCCCGGTGCTTCGGTCTTTTGAATATGCCTTAAGATGTTTCAGTAACGAAAGATCATCATCTTCAATCCAGGGGTGAGTAGGCTTCAACGTAATAAAAAGTTGCCGGAATCCTCTAAGTGAATCCTTATCTATATCCTCCATCGTATATCCTTCAAGTATTTCAGCATCCATTGCTAAATTAGAGCGTTGTTCTGCAAGCATAATAGATACTTCCCATTCTTTACATAGATAATCTCCACTGGCATTACGGCGATATGTGGGTCTCATCGGATTTTGCCCAACATATACCGGACGTTCCTCCCTACGAGCACGTGGCACGTAGAATATCAAAAAATAATTGCCATTATAATCAGCTTTAACAACATCATCGTTGGTCATTAGCTTTCGGCTCACCTGATTTGGGTCATTGATGCTATCCCAGAAAATCTTCTCGTAGCGATCAGCAGTATCAGCCGAAAGTCCTTCCGGATGGAAAACTCCATTTTTTTCTTTAATACCGATAATGATTACTCCTCCATCTGTGTTGGCAAATGATGAATAGGAAGGCCAGAATTCCTTATGAGGAAATCCTCCCTTACCATGCTTAAATTCCACATGCTTGGTCTCCTTGCCGGCTATAAGATGGTCGAGATAGTCGTGCAATGAATATTTTTCTTCTGGATTATTCATAAATACTCTTATTGCTATACTCACTATAGGCAAAATTACTGAAATTTTCATAAAGGCAGATGAACTCTGCAAAGTTTTTAACGAAAAGTTATACAGTAAATCTCCTAAGAATGAAAACCCGCATGGGAAGCCTGATTACCATAGCTTCTTCACGCGAGATCTTTTGCTTCTCCGCAATCAATTCCACTATGCGGGCATAGTAAAGCATTGGTGAGAAGAATGGTAAACTAACATAGCGCATATCCTTTTTTGTTCATCAGCTTAATCACGTCTTCCGCAACATAATCAAGGCTGAACGTATGTAATACATCGTACGACGCTGCTAAATAATCTTTGATTATTCCGGCAGACTGTAACTTTTCATATATAATAGAACATGATTTACCGGTCATTTGAGCTAAAGCTCCTATTACACAAGTTATATAATCTATTTGGTTTTTGGTCATATCCTAGAATTTAAAAATATTTTTACAAATTCATTGGTAAGCCGAACCTCAATCTTCGTTTCCTCTCCCTATGTCTGGAATAGTATAATTTGGCTGAGATTTAAAGGTGGATTTGTGTAATGGTGTATCTAAATAAAATTTGTCCTCAAAATCGAAGATTAGAATATTTACTCCAATCTACCACTAAACCGCGTTTATCAATTTCCTCACGTATTATATCGTTTGACTCCCTTGCTTTTCGACGATAACAAATTTGGCTTTTGGAATTACAACCTTCTATCAGTTTCATTATAAGTTCATTTGGCAGAGAGGATACTCTAAAAGATATGATTTCGTCAAAATAGCTATCAGCTTCATCAAATGATCTGCTACCTAAAAATTGATTTACTACGAATTGATTAATAAGCTCTGAATTATCTGTCTCCTTAAGATAGGTCATAATATATTTTGAGTCAGAAATCTCAATAGTGTCAAGCCCTAGCACGTAAGAGCTGATATTGTCAACTTTAAATAGCGAAATCCTCTCAAGATCAAATTTAATTATCCTGTCGTTTAGTATTTGAATAGAGGCAGGACTAAAGCAACGATATGAAGCTGGACTAATATTTAGAAAACGCACTAGGCTCTTCATTATGTCCTCCTCTGCAAAATTTAATTGAGATTCTAAAACTCTTATATCGTCTTTTATTCGTTGCTCAATGTAGGTTCGATTTCTCAACAATATATTATACATTGTCCATCGATTTATCTTCCTATTATCATTACAACGTTTATCTGTAAGTTTAAATACCAGCTTCCATAGCTTTTTGAAAATACGATACTCTTCTTCGCTATTTCGTATGGAATTAAAATATTTAGAATGCAGATATTTACCCAGATCTTTATAATTAAGGAAACTTGTGCTATTTTTTTCTATATCAGTTATTAGATTCTCAAACATATTTTTGTTACCATTAAGAGATGATTTTGTTAAAACATCCGTTAGGGCATTTATTATGTGACCATATACTGCTTCTTTAGATGGAGTAAAAAGTTCAGAAGAATATTTTAGAACAGGATGGGCACATAAATTCCGTTCATTTCTTAATGCCTCAATGTGGATTTTGGTTGCTGTATCCACAACATATCTTGAAGCAAACATCTCGTCAACAATAACTTTTTCCCATTCAGGTGAGGTCGGATTTGCTTCTTGAAGTTGCTCTATTTGAGCCAAGATTTTTTGTGCACGAGAGTCATTAAATCTATCTCTTAATTCTTGTAGTTTAAAAACAAGATCGCATATTACCACACTGTATAGAAGGGTTATAGCAGCCCTGTAGTTTCCATTATAATATGAGCTTATTATCTCAGAAAAATAAAATTTTGTATTTCTCTGACTTATTCTTTCTTCTAATTGAGTAAGTTCAAAATTAGATTTCATGATTTAATTATTGAGGCATTTCTTGGATTACTTCGCCTTTTAGAAGTTTGCCATTGGCATGTTTATTCCGTTTGATACCATCGGCACCCCACGTTCCCCATTGTTTGAAAAAGAAACGTGCGCCTTGTTCTTCGACTTGCCTACGAATGTTCAGAACCCAAGTCTCTTGCATAGGTCGGGCTTTGGGGCCACTCTCACCGCCGACTATTACCCAGTCAATTCCTGTCAAATCAAGTTTGCCAAGATCTTCTACTAGCGGTTCGCATGAGAGGAATTTTACTGAGGCCGATAAATTTCTTAGGTAGCCGATTCTAAAACGTGAAGATTGCGCTTCAACAGTAACACCAAGCCAAACATTATCAGGAATAGAACGTGTGGCAAAATATTCTGCCATTCGTTCTGATCTCTTTGTCAGTATCTGGTATCTATGTTGTGGAGTACATTTTATAATGTCAAACATTTTATCTACGAACTCAAATGGCACTTCCTCGTGAAATATATCGCTCATAGAACACACGAAAATATTATGAGAAATCTTCCATGATAAAGGCTCATCGAGACATCTCTCATGCAAAGTAACGGAGAATCCATTTGCATATTTCTCTTGTCCCATTGCCTTAAGACGACGAGACATGACTTCTGCATAGCAATGTTGGCATCCTGTGGATTTTTTTGAACATCCTGTAATCGGATTCCATGTTTTGTCAGTCCATTCTATTTTTGTAGTTTTCATTATTTCCTGTTTTTCTTACCAACTATTTGTGAAGCAATTTTAACACCATTTCGATTATGGGATGCAAATATAAAATGGAATATAGGACAAGAGGTTGAATTCCTTAAGACAAGAGGTTCTTTAATTACAAATTGGAATTCTTTGCTTAGCAATTCTATGTATAATTGAGCAATTCTATTAATTGTATCATCACGTTTTTTTTGTCGAGTCATTTCACCAAAAAGGCCTAATTCCGTAATTTGCTCATAAAAATACTTTTGTAGTTCCTCTACTGATAACCCAAAAGACATTTCCATACGTTCTGGGCACAAGATTTTTCCACTACGAGTTAGAAGTCTATTAATAATGACTCCACTTGGAACAAGAATCCATAAATCTATATGCTTAATCTCCTTAAGAGCACTGATTGTCTCCCAATTCAATTGCATTCCGAAAGGGTCAAGAAGAACCAAAGCAGCACATTTTGGATTATTTCTTGCGTAACTAACCAATTCTAAAATTCTCTCATTTGCATCGCCAGGCCTAAAAGCCATACAGGACGCTTTATGAGGAAATAGACTCTTAAGTTTTTCTTGTAACTTATGCAGAGACTTTTTATCCTTGTCTATAAAATAAAAATAATCAAAAGAAAAGCCATCAACCTCAAGACCCATAATTCGTTCAGCAGCTCCTTTATACGAGGCCTGTTCTGTAATCTTTTCTAATTCTTTTTCTCTGAAGAGAGTGTTATCAATATTCTTTTCTTCAACTGATTCTATTTCTCTACTGCCACTTCCAGCAAAAGCATCAAAATAAAACAACTTCCATCCATTTTCTTTTGCATATTTTTTCATTACAGTAAGATATGCTCTTACATATTTCTCCAAGGCATCAAGTTTCTCTTCTGTCCATGCTCCACCCCAACTACTTTGCGGTTCTGATACAATACAAGCATCATCACTTTCAACCAATCTATAATCCTTATTATCTTCCATTTCTGTATCGCTAAGATATACTTATATGTGACTATATTAATTATTTTTCAGATTATTTCAACATTTATATTCATTCCTAAATAATCTGCTATAGCGAGGATTTGTTTGCGTTTGGTGGCGGTGTCGGAACCGGTCATCAGAAGCCAGCCGTTGCCGAGGGGTTTCTGTGCTGTCTGATATTTCTTATCCATTGTATTGCTGACAAGGGGAATTTTGTTGGCTATTAAACCTACGGCTCGCACTTTGTCAACTCCAACCTTAAGTACAAATTTACGCAATGATTCCCATGCTGTCCATTCTTCGATGATTAAGCCGTCCGGCATAGTTATCCTTAGGCGAGTGCGCGGATTTGTTACAACCTTCTTGCCTCCCTTTTTCTTCTCAGTGTGTTCTACAACCGGATCAGGTTTGATTTCCACAGCATCGGGTAGGACATCGGCAATATTTCGTTTACGAGATAGGCTTACTTTAAGAGGCGCTCCGGGTATATAGTCAACGACTAAGACGAGTTCACGCCGAACCTGTGCCAAAGCCGGTTCAATCTTCTCGGTAAGGGTCGGGAGAATCTCGGTGCGGATGAGATCCTCTTCAAGTTTAGCTGCTTCCTGTTTCAGCCTTTCATCAATAGGGAGATTGAGCTTACGCAGATTCTCCATTGTGATATATAGTTCGCTTAGTGTTGACATATTCTAACTAAACTACAGATTGAATTCCTATTAAATAACGTAGACACATACTTAATCTTTGATATGTCTCAAGCCCCGGCCTTAATGCCGCAACTATAACATTCATATAGTTTGTCATTAAGAAAGGGTTTGAGGATATCATACTTAATGTATTTCTCGAATAATCCAACCAATACCTAAATTGATTTTCTTGCAAACTATTACCACGACGCATCAAATCAAGACCTTGTCGAATAACGCCATCAAGAAGTATATAATTATTATTCATCATTACCTCCCTCCCTATGCATTTGATCTAACTCTTCAACACTCATTATATCTGTAGAGTCCATAGCTCTTGATGCCGCATCTGTCGATATCTTGTTTTGACGGTTTAATTTAAGATTCACACCAAATCCCTCGAATTTCTCAAATAGAGGTAATATCAAAAGAATCAGCCAAAACACAAATATGACGTTAAAACCATTAAATTTGGGGGTAAAAGTCAGATCTCTGCATTCATCAAAATGTATGAATAGATAAATTGAACTACCGATGAATAGAATCGCATACCAAAGACGTTGTAACCAATACCCCAAAAACTCTATTGAGTTTTCCATACGTTTACAAAACTTCGGGTATGAAGTTCTCTTAAACCATAGGTGATGGAAAAGAAACCATGAGATTATGAAAGTCGTTAAAACGGTTACTGCTACGATCCACCAGACCGTAGATACCGGTATCATTCCCGCATTTATATTACAGTGTGAGCACATATGGTTGTTATTACTCAGTTATAGTTATACCTTTTGCCTGAAGAATATTTATCCATTTCCTCTTTTGCTCTTCTGCGTTGAGGTCAATCTGTGCAGAAACCTCTTTCTTCTCTACTTCTGATAAAGGAGAGATTTCTAACACAGCTTTGTTGAATTCTTTATAGCGTTCTTTTGCACCATCGATAATAGACATTAATATTTCAGGAAGGAAGAAGAATCCATCACAAAGATTGGTAACAATAATATAATCTCGCTGATACATAGTGCTCATAGAACCATGCATTAGAGATTTCACCATTGGGCTTGGAGCGATGGAGCAGAGCCATTCGCCATACGCTTTCATATAATCACGATTGTCCATAAGCATCTAAATTAAAGGATTCATATTCTGCACGAGAAAATGGTGGTTGAGGATCCACTAAAATGACCTCATCATATGTTAGATTATACATTGCATACACCAGTTTATCAACAAGATTTTCTTCAAATGTGGTATCCAAGCCCAGCGTTTTTTTTTCTAATATTGTCTTGACGAGTTGCCTTAACTTTATATGTGAGCGAGGAATCCGAACATCTTTTAAGTATTCAGCCTTAATAGCTAAATTTAAAAACTTAGTAGAGAAGAGATAATTCATCAACTTTGAATTAAGAATTCCAAGCAAACAATACAAATCACAAGTCTTATCTGAAGGTATAATGAACAATATTCCTTCCATACCATAAATGCCTCTATCATCTATGGTAGCAACAATCCGTTGTCTTAATGACTCGTTTCGGGTTCTCTGCAAAAGTATCTTTTCTCGTACATCTAAATCAAATTTTGTCCGAGGCCACTGTAGTGAATACCATTCGATAGTTCCTTTTTTTGCTTCTCTACGCTGTGATAGTTTTTCTTTAAATTGGGTTAGCCAGTTAGACGCCTTAGGATATTTGTCAAGATCCACATCATTGTTAATATATGCGATGCGTCTTTCTCGGCTACGGATTTCATATCTACCTATATCACGACCATGACAAAGAGGGTATAATAATTCGTTCTCATAATGTGGGGTTGCATCTAATTCTTTGTCAAATATGAAGGCTTTGTTATTTCCTGTTACAATTCCTTGGAAAATATTGAAGTGATCTCCAATTCGATATAAATTATCAGAAAAAAGTTTGTCATAAATTGACACACTGTTTTCAGAATCATCAATACTTATCACATTATTGAATTTCTCAAAGTAATTTGATGGGACTTCAAATACTTGTGGATTATTAAAGTCTAATGCATTTTTCAATATGATTTGCGATGGTTTAGATTTATCAAATTGGAGAATTGTAGTATCTACCGTTGCTGTAGGACGAAATATCTTTCCCCCGGTATAACATACTTCTGATAGAACCCCATCGTTCAAAAATAAGTCTCTCAGTTTCTTGTATGATATGTTGCTGTGGATTACCGAAGGCATAATCATCATTACTACACCATTTTCGGATGCTATTGAAAGTCCCCTTTCAACAAAGATTGCAAAGATGTCGCTCCGCTTAAAAAAACTCTGATAATTCATTTTATAGATTTCTTTTAAGTCAGAAGACAATCCTTCAACACTAATATAGGGAGGATTACCTAACACCACATCAAAACCTTTGAATTTCCCACTATCATCTAATACTTCAGGGAACTCCATTCGCCATTCAAAGCCTCCCCTATATTGTTTATTTGCTCGAGCCTCTTCAAGCTCTTTCTTAGCAATTTCCATTTTTTTTCTTGCCTCTTTCTCCCGCTTTGCATCCTTTCTTCGTTCTGATTCTGTTCGAGAGTCATCAAATAAACCAGCAGCTGAAATTAGATAATACTCCTTCTTTGCTTGCTTGAATTTTCTCATAGTGGGTGACCATTCATAGATCTCTTTAACTAAGTCAGTCTTAATATTAGAAATGAGTTGCTCTAAATCTGCTTTATCTTCTTTTGTTTTCGACTGTTTGTATTTCTTTACCGCATTTCGATACCTACGTATGTCCTGGTTTACAATTTGATCGGTTAGTCCAAATTTCTGAAGGACTGAATTCCCACATTTTATGTTGATATCAATATTGGGAAGCGTTTCCAGTTGAGTATAATCACTCTCTGAGGTATAATAAGCATTCTTAAGCAATTCTATCCATAGTCTTAATCGACAGATATTAACAGAATTAGGATTAATATCAACCCCAAACAAACAATTCTCTATTATAGTCCGTTTTTCCTTAAATATAGCTTCTTGAATCCTACGACTTTCTTGTAAGTTTGGATTATAGGACCATAGTTCCTGCTCATCATCTGTGATAATTAACTCGTCATTTTCAACAGCAATCTCATACGATGTAGATTTGATTCTACGTCCCGAAGCATCAAATAGACAGCCGAGTTGCGCCTTAATCAAAATAATCTCATTAAGTGCAGATACAAGAAAATGTCCCGAACCAACGGCCGGATCACAAATGGTTAATGTATTTATTATATTATTAGCTTCTGACTTGTCATAATCAGCATCCAATAATTCATCAAAAGTTGAAAGATTCCATCCATAATGTTCATTAAACTTCTTCACAACTGCTTTACGAACAGCGGAACTACATATGTATTTAGTTATGAACCCAGGTGTAAATACAGAACCATCTTTATAACCATTAATTTTTTCAAATATCAGGCCTAATACAGAAGCATTAATGAGAGTTTTGGGTTTATCTGCAACTTCACCTCTACCTTCACTAGAGAAGTTATAAGCATCTAAGAAAGCAAATAGATATTCAAGAAAGGGCAGTTCAGTAGTATTTTTATACCTTATATCGTTACGTAGCACACTTCGGGACATAATTTTCATTTTCCCATCTTGTTCTAAACCACTTATTCTAAAATACAGCCTTTCTAATTCTGTAGGCTCAAACAGAGAGCTGTTAAGATAGGGTACATTGGGGAATAATTCTTTGACAACATTATTCCTATGATCTGGAACTACTGCCATCACCTGAAAGAACAATCGATTGAGACCATCAAAATCATGAATTTTCTCGTATGTCAAAATTTGACATTCCATAGTTCCTCGATGATAATTATATAATTGAGCTTCAAGCAATTTTAAAAACAAAATCCTGTTTATCCATACAATACACAATTCCATCGCCACATTAAAGAGTCTTTCTGAATATGTCTTACCACATGAAACGGGTAAACGAGAAGATTCAGATTCGAGGATATTTATTGTATTTTCCAATAATGAAGCACTGTCGCGGTTAGCCATATTTTTACGACTTATCACGGTTTTTTCCCTTCTGAAGTTTCCTCTAATCCAATAAGATAAAGCAGTTCATGGTAGAAACGTTCATTAAGAGAGTTGCTGTCATTTTGGAATGTTAATTTTAACATATGTACGGGACTTAGTAATCGGTACAAGTGTGTTAACATTCCAGTTGTTTCTCTATTTCGAATAGCTCTTTTATAGTCTTTTAATGAGAAATAAGTAACGGAAAGACGATCTGAAACTTGTGATATTGCAGGCGCGGCTATTTCCGAATAGAAGTAGTCGGTATTAGTGCTGGCGAGGCAACCTCGTTCAAAATCTTCAAATTTTCTAATTAGAGAAGTGTTTCTATAAAATAAACGTTCAAACTCGACGGCATCAAATATAAAAAATTCTCGTGTATTAGTAATAACTAAATGTCGAATATCTGCATTCCCATTTTTACGTTGCCGAAAATAATACAACAGAAGTTCTCGGAGTGCTTTCGTATTAATATTCTCCAATGTAGGCATATCAGGACGTCCAATTCCTTTGACTTCAAACATAACGCCAATATTTGAAGTAGAGGAACTATCTAGTCTAATTGCTAAATCAATATTATTTACTGCGCTCAGGTCGTATGTGGAATAGAAGGCGTCATGAAGAAACTTAGTTAGAATATTCTTTTGCTGTTCTTCGCTTTGACCTGTTTCCCGAATATTGCCGACAAAAACTTCCAATGCATCAAGGAATTTTTTGTATGCATTATGATCAATTTGTACGCGTCGATATCCTTTGTTTACTGAGTCCCTAGGCGTAATTATGTTCATGAGTATTACTTACTACTTGTAATCAAATCTTTAACATCAACATAAAGTAAAAAGGCGATCGTTTGAAGAGTAAGCAAATCTGGATGGATAACGTTAGTACACCACTTACTAATTGTAGTTGGATTTTTACCAAGTTCATCTGCCAACCATTTTGCTTGTTCTTTTTCAACTAGCAGTACCTTTAGTCGATGATGTCTTCCATTATTTAGTGCAAAAATAATGAAAATATTTATTAGAACAAAGTTTATAACTTGAAACAAGGAGAATAAGTACTCTTACAGTCAAGAAAAAGGAAGACATGGGGATTATTCTTTAGTTAGTTTAAAGTAGAGGAAAACTTGTAGAATAATCCTTTCACCCTACAATAGTGCAGAAAGGGAGGTGAGAAAATTTAATTGAATAATAATGAATGCGTCATTTCAGTCGAGATGTTGAGATTAGTTAGAGACTTTGACCACAATTATTTTTAGCCTTGGTGTCTGGTGGCAATCCTAATATTTTCAATTATTATCAGGAGTATTGTGAATTGTGAACGAGCTAGTTCACAATTGCATACAAAAGCTTACTGCAATAAATCCTTAATTTTAATTATGCCGCTATCTGTGATATTTGCTAATTCTAATACGTCCTTTTCCTGGAAACCTTTTGAAAGAAGCCTTTTGGCGAAGATAACCTTTTCTCTAAGTATGATATCGGCATTATCATTCTTCAATCGCCAAGGTGGTTTGTGTTGCGATAGGACTTTTCAATATGGTGGCGAGCATATACAGACCTTTCTCTTTAAATGCTTTAATTGTCGCTGAAGAGTGTTTTATATTGAACTGGTCAAAATTTTTGACCAGCTCAGCCTTCTCTTCTTTCTTTACTTCGTTCCCAGATGAGCATTATTCTCGAATTACAAATTTAGCAAAAAATTTCAATAATGCAGAGTGGAGGGTGACTTAAATTGAATTTCTTTGGGATTTGGAGATTCTTTGGAATTTGGAGAAAATGAGGATTGGCATTTGACCCCCTTTTTAACATTTCATATAGATTTTTAAATAAGTTCTTTGCAAATTGTTGAGAATAATGGCAGATATCTCATTATTTTTTTGTAATTTTGCCACAATTTTTACAGGTGAAATAGAAGTTGCTCCGTAAATTGAATAGAAAAGAATCAAAACAACTTCATAACAATCTTTCGGAAACAAAATGGACATTAAAGACATCACTGTCAAGTTTGCCGAACCCGCGGAGGCTAAATATGCCGAGCTGATTGTGAACCTGATCTATGAATCAGCACTTCAGCGTGGCACCGGTATCGCTAAGCGTACCCCGGAATACATAGCCCAGAAAATCAACAGCGGCAAGAGTGTCGTGGCTCTCCACGGCGACCGCCTCGTGGGGTTCAGCTACATCGAGAGCTGGGGTCATGGAGATTTTGTGGCTACATCCGGATTGATTGTCGATCCAGAATACCGCCATCTTGGCCTTGCCGGCGCCATCAAGGCGAAAACTTTCGAGCTGGCTCGACTTCGATTTCCTTTTGCCAAACTTTTCTCCATCACTACTTCGCTCCCGGTAATGAAGCTTAATTCCCGTATGGGATACAAACCGGTGACTTTCTCTGAGCTCACCGATGATGAAGAGTTCTGGCGAGGATGCGAGGGATGCAGGAACTATGATATCCTGCAACGCAATAACCGCCGCATGTGCCTCTGCACCGGCATGCTCTTCGACCCTCAGCAACCGCTTGCCCCTAAAGACAGGGCGAACCCATACGTGATGATGGTGAAGAACACTTTCAAGAAGATATTCCATCTCAAGTAAGAATGGAGTCTAATTCCCGCATTCTCAAATCGTTAATAAGGTAAAAAATAATAATGACTGACCAGAAGAAGAAAAAAGTGCTTCTCGCTTTCTCGGGGGGCCTTGACACATCGTTTGCTGTTAAATATCTGTCGGAAGACCTCGGTTATGAGGTTCATACGGCTATCGCCAACACCGGCGGTTTCTCTGAAGAGGAGCTTAAGGTGATCGCCGACAAGGCTAAAAGATTAGGCTCCGCGAGCCACGCCACTCTCGATATCACCCGCGACTACTACGAGAAGAGCATCAGATATATGATTGCCGGCAACGTGCTCCGCAATGGAACTTACCCTATCTCCGTTAGCTCGGAGCGTATCTTCCAGGCTATCGCCACGATTGAATATGCCAAGAAAATCGGTGCGGATGCTATAGCACACGGTTCCACCGGAGCCGGAAACGATCAGGTGCGTTTCGACCTCACTTTCCAGATTCTTGCTCCCGAGATTGAGATTATCACTCCCACCCGCGACCTTACTCTCACGCGTGAGTATGAGATAGATTATCTGAAGAAGCACGGATATGAGGCCGATTTCAAGAAGCTCGAATATTCTATAAATAAAGGCCTTTGGGGCACCTCTATCGGTGGTAAGGAGACACTGCATTCAGAGCAGACCCTTCCCGAGGAAGCGTATCCCTCTCAGGTGACAGCCACCGAGCCTGAAAAGCTTACCATCTCTTTCAAGGAGGGTGAGATTTCGGCTGTCAATGGCAAGGAATATGAGGATAAGGTTGAGGCTATCCGTGAAGTGGAGCGTATAGGCTCACGCTTCGGCATCGGACGCGATATGCATATCGGCGACACCATAATCGGCATCAAGGGTCGCGTGGGATTTGAGGCCGCCGGCCCGATTCTCATAATCGCCGCCCACAAGATGCTTGAGAAGCACACCCTCACCAAATGGCAGCAGTATTGGAAAGACCAAGTCGGCACGTGGTATGGCATGTTCCTCCACGAGGCTCAGTATCTCGAGCCGGTGATGCGCGACATCGAGAAGATGCTTGAAAGCTCGCAGCGCAATGTTACCGGCACTGTCGAGATTCTTCTTCGTCCCCTTTCATACACACTTGTGGGCGTGGATTCACCTTTCGACCTCATGAAGACCGATTTCGGCGAATATGGCGAGGTGAACAAGGCCTGGACTGCCGACGATATCAAGGGATTCACAAAGATTCTCGGCAACCAGATGAAGATTTACCATAACAATCAGGTAAAAAACGGCAAGGCGGAGTAAGATGAAGAGAGTAGGAATCATTGGAGGCGCCGGCTACACTGCCGGCGAGCTCCTCCGTTTGTTGATTAACCATCCGGAGGTGGAGGTGAAATGGGTACATTCCGAGAGCAATGCCGGAAAGCCGGTCTCTTCGGTTCATGTCGGTCTCTTGGGTGAGACCGATCTCGTTTTTTCCGACGCTCATCCCCTTGAAGATATCGATATCCTTTTCCTATGTTCAGCCCACGGCCATAGCCGTGCGTTCTGGGAGGAGAATGTGCGTCCGGAGGGCCTTAAAGTAATAGACCTGGCCCAAGATTACCGTGATGAAAGCGACGGTTATGTGTATGGTTTGCCTGAGAAGAATCTGGAGCGCATCAGCGGGTCGGACTCGGTGGCCAATCCCGGCTGTTTTGCGACTGCAATTCAGCTGTCATTGTTGCCCTTGGCAGTCGCCGGCCTTCTCCCTAAGGATGGGGAGATCAACGTGACGGCCCTCACCGGCTCCACAGGTGCTGGCGTGAAACCGGGAGCCACAACCCATTTCAGCTGGCGAAACGACAATATATCAGTATATAAAGCTTTCACTCACCAGCACCTGAAGGAGATAGGGATGACTCTCGAACAGCTTCAGCCCGGCCACGGAGCAAAGATTACGTTCATACCTATGCGCGGAGATTTCGCACGTGGCATATTCGCAGCCGTGACGCTCGATTGCCCCCTTTCTCAGGAAGAGGCCGTGAAGTTATATAAAGACTATTACAAGGATGCCCCTTTTGCGGTGGTGAGCGACGACCCGATACATCTCAAGCAGGCCGTAAACACCAACAAGGCTGTGCTACACGTGGATGTGCATGAAGGGAAGGTATTGATTACCTGTGCAGAAGATAATCTGCTTAAAGGCGCGAGCGGTCAGGCTGTTCAGAACATGAACATCATGTTAGGCATCGACCAGCGCACGGGGCTCAGATTGAAGCCGTCGGCGTTCTAATCTTTGAAGGTAATAAGGTTATAGGTTTTTAGGTATGAATTTATTTGATGTATATTCGCTTTACGATATAGAGCCGGTGAAAGGGAAAGGCTCGCACGTATTCACTGCCGATGGCACTGATTATCTTGATCTCTACGGAGGGCATGCCGTGATTTCTATCGGCCACGCACATCCTGTTTATGTAAAGGCCATTTCGGAACAGGTTTCCAATCTTGGATTCTATTCCAACTCGGTTCAGAACGCTCTTCAGGAACGTCTTGCCGAGAAGCTTGGGAAGCTTTCAGGCTACGAAGATTATTCGCTCTTCCTGTGCAACTCAGGTGCCGAAGCGAATGAAAATGCCTTCAAGCTCGCATCGTTCACTACAGGGCGAGCCAAAATCCTTGCTTTCGGAAAAGCCTTTCACGGACGCACTTCAGGAGCAGTATCTGCCACGGATAACCCCGCTATCCGCGCACCCTTCAATGAGACGGCAAATGTGGATTTCGTGCCGTTGAATGATTCGGAAGCCGCCGTCAAGGCTCTTTCCACAAAGGAATATGCCGGAGTCATAATCGAAGGGATCCAGGGAGTGTCGGGCATCCATGAACCGACCCCCGAATTTCTGATGCTCCTTCGAGAGGAGTGCAAGAAAACCGGGACTCTCCTTATCCTTGATGAAATCCAGTCAGGCTACGGCCGAAGCGGAAAATTCTTCGCGCATCAGTATGCCGGCATACGTCCCGACATAATCACGTGTGCAAAAGGGATTGCAAACGGTTTCCCTTGTGCCGCAGTGCTCATCTCACCCGAGATTCCGGCAAAGAAGGGGATGCTCGGCACCACTTTCGGCGGAAACCATCTCGCTTGTGCGGCAGCGATTGCCGTACTTGATGTAATGGAAAATGAAAATCTTGTGGAGAATGCCCGCGAAGTGGGAGAATACCTTATCTCCGAATTGCGCAAGATTCCGGAGGTGAAGGATGTAAGGGGGAAAGGCCTTATGATCGGACTCGAAGTGGAGGGCTTCACGGGAAGCGACCTGCGCAAGAAACTCCTCTTCGACCATCATATCTTCACCGGCGGCGCCGGACAATATACGGTGCGTCTGCTTCCGGCCCTCTCTTTATCTAAGGAGGAGGCCGACAGGTTCCTCACGGAATTCAAGAAAGCCGTGAAAAAATGATTGCCATATAAGTGGCTGTGTTACTAAGGAATCCCGGTGCAGAGTCACGCATAACCATTGATTGTATATGAGAAAATTCACTTGTGTTGACGATATAGGCCCTCTCGACAAAGCCCTTGCGGAGGCCTTCGCGATAAAGAAAGATAGATTTGCCTTCACAGAGCTTGGGAAGAACAAGACCCTGCTGATGATATTCTTCAATTCCTCCCTGCGCACCCGCCTCTCCACCCAGAAAGCGGCGATGAATCTCGGAATGAACGTTATGGTTCTCGACGTGAATCAGGGCGCGTGGAAATTGGAGACTGAGCGCGGTGTGGTCATGGATGGCGACAAGGCAGAGCATCTCCTTGAGGCAATCCCCGTTATGGCCTCCTATTGCGATATAATAAGCGTGCGTTCATTCGCAGGCCTGAAAGATAAGCGTGAGGATTATGAAGAGAGGGTGATAGAACAGTTCATCAAATATTCCGGACGCCCTGTTTTCAGCATGGAGGCCGCCACGCGCCACCCGCTGCAGAGTTTCGCCGACCTTATCACGATAGAGGAATTCAAGACAAAGGAGCGTCCGAAGGTTGTCATGACCTGGGCTCCCCATCCCCGTGCCCTCCCTCAGGCAGTGCCCAATTCATTTGCCGAGTGGATGAATGCCACCGACTATGACTTCGTGATCACTCATCCTCACGGATATGAGCTCGACCCCAAGTTTGTGGGGAAGGCTGTTGTTGAATATGATCAACGCCGTGCTTTCGAGGGTGCGGATTTCATCTATGCAAAGAACTGGTCAGCCTACGCAGATCCCAATTACGGCAAGGTGCTTTCCGCCGACCGCGACTGGACGGTTGACTCAGAGAAGATGGCTCTTACCGACAATGCATTCTTTATGCACTGCCTCCCGGTGAGAAGAAACATGATTGTCACCGACGACGTGATAGAGAGCGAGCGCAGCATAGTGATTCCCGAAGCCGCCAACCGTGAGATTTCGGCTCAGGCAGTTTTGAAGAAAATGCTCGAGACGTTATGATAAATGTGGTTAAGATAGGGGGGAACGTCATTGATAACCCTCCGGCGCTTGAGGCTTTCCTTCGTGATTTCGCCCGGCTTGAGGGGAAGAAGATATTGATTCACGGCGGCGGAAAGGAAGCCACGCGCATGAGCGAAAGCATGGGCATAAAGGCCAATATGATAGATGGGCGCCGGGTCACCGACCGTGCCACTCTTGATATTGTCACTATGGTCTATGCCGGGCTTATCAATAAGCGTATCGTTGCGATTCTCCAGAGCTTGGGATGCAATGCTGTGGGCCTGACAGGCGTTGATGGAAATGTTATTCCTGCCACGCGACGCCCGGCCAAGCCGATCGATTACGGTTTTGTGGGTGATATCGATCCGGCAAAGGTTAACGACAAGTTCATAGCTTCCCTTCTCGAGGAGGGAGCGGTGCCGGTCTTTTGTGCTATATGTCATGACCGGCAGGGAACGTTGCTTAATTGCAATGCTGACACCATAGCATCTTCAGTGGCCCTCGGAGCCTCGCGGATAGGGGAGACAAGGCTCACCTACTGTTTTGAAAAGCCAGGTGTCATGACCGACGTTGATGACGAAGGTTCAATCATTCCGCTCATCACCCCCGCCTCATTTGAGGAACTTAAAGAGCAGGGAGTTGTTTCAGCCGGCATGATCCCCAAACTGCAGAATGCTCTGAAATCTGCCCGTGAGGGGGTGAAAGAGGTGAGGATATGCCGTGCGGAAGATCTGCTTGACGAAAGTAAGGGCACAAAAATTATTTCACAGTGATGGAGCAAGACAGAGCGATGGGCGAACATAGAAGATTAAATGAGGCCGTGAATCTGCTTAAATGCCTTATATCCACCCCCTCCTTTTCGAGGGAAGAGGAGGCCACGGCAGATATCTGGGAAAAGTGGCTTCGGGAGCAGGGGGCACAGAATGTGGTGCGTCAGCATAACAATGTCTTTGCTGTCGGTTCTTCCTATGATCCCTTTCGTCCCACTCTGATGCTCAACTCGCATCACGACACTGTGAAACCCTCGCCTTCATATACGCGCAATCCATTCTCTCCCGATATTGAGGATGGCAAGCTTTATGGTCTCGGCAGCAATGATGCCGGTGCTTCCGGAGTGGCCCTGGCCTCGGCATTCCTTGAGATGAAAGACCGGACAGATCTTCCCTTCAATCTCATCTTTGCCATAACGGCTGCGGAGGAGGTGATGGGTGAGAAGGGCATGCGGGCTTTCCTCCCTTATCTTGAACAGTTAGGGATGCTTCCCGATATGGTGATTGTGGGTGAGCCTACAGGGATGCGCCCGGCCATAGCCGAGCGAGGACTGCTTGTGTTTGATGCTGAAACCGAAGGGAAGCCGGGTCATGCCGCAAGGAACGAGGGAATCAATGCTATTTACCGTGCAATGGAGGATATAGAAACGCTACGAAACTTCAGCACGCCCATTGTGAGTGATGTGTTAGGTCCCATAAAGGTTAGCGTGACGATGATCTCTGCCGGAACACAACATAATGTGGTGCCCGATAAATGCAAATGGGTGGTGGATGTGCGCACCACCGATGCCTATACGAATGTGGAAACGGTCGAATTGATAAGGGAGGCTGTAAAATGGAGCCGTCTCACGCCCCGTTCCACTCGCGTCCAGGCCTCAGTCATATCTTCCGAACATCCGCTTGTAAAGGCTTCGGAATCGTTGGGGCTGGAAGCCTTCATCTCGCCCACCACCTCCGACATGGCCCTTATGCACGGCATACCCTCCCTGAAGATCGGCCCCGGGGAATCATCGCGTTCGCACACGGCCGACGAATATGTGGAGATCAGTGAAATAAACGAGGCGTTGCATCTCTACCCCCGACTGATAGAAGCGGCCGGAGGGTTTATTGAGTTAGAAAGGCCTCAGATAGGGAGTATGCTTTAAAGAGCAACTTTTATAAATAATTATGTTCCGCAGGACTATCATGAAGAGTCTCGCAAGAATAATGTAATCTCAATGGCAAAGCAATTATGGAACAAGGGTTTTGAACCCGATAAATCGATAGAGGAATTTACCGTAGGCCAAGATCGTGAACTTGATATCAGGCTGGCGCGCTATGATGTTTTGGGCTCGATGGCGCATATAACGATGCTCGAAAAGATAGGGCTCCTGTCGAAAGAGGAGCTCGATCTTCTCCTTCCTGCGCTTGAAGAGATTCTGGAGTCGGTTGATAACGGCGAGTTTGTAATCGAAGATGGCGTGGAGGATGTGCATTCCCAAGTTGAATTTCTTCTCACAGCCCGGCTGGGAGACGTGGGGAAGAAAATCCATTCCGGCCGTTCGCGCAATGACCAGGTGCTTGTTGACCTTAAGCTCTTCTTCCGCGATGAACTGCGCAGGATAGCCGAAGCCGTGCATCGCCTTTTCGAATGCCTCCAGAGCCTTTCGGAGGAGCATAAGGATAAGCTTATGCCCGGTTACACGCATCTTCAGGTGGCAATGCCCTCTTCGTTCGGACTATGGTTTGGCGCATACGCCGAGAGCCTGACCGATGATATGCAGATGGTTTTGGCTGCCTATAACATTGCCAACCAGAACCCGCTCGGCTCGGCCGCCGGTTACGGTTCATCATTCCCTCTTGATAGGGAGATGACCACCGAACTTTTAGGTTTTGCCAATCCTCATTATAATGTTGTTGCCGCGCAGATGAGCCGTGGAAAGACAGAAAGGGCTGTGGCTTCGGCCATTGCTGCGGTGGCTTCCACCTTAGGACACCTTGCCATGGATGTTTGCCAATGGATGTGTAATAACTTTGCTTTCATCTCCTTCCCCGATGAATTGACCACAGGGTCGAGCATCATGCCTCATAAGAAGAATCCCGACGTGTTTGAGATAATGAGAGGGAAATGTAACCGACTGCAGGCATTGCCCAATGAGCTGACCGTGCTGACCGCAAATCTTCCGCTCGGTTATAACCGCGATCTGCAGTTGATGAAGGATATAGTTTTCCCCGCAACTTCGGAGCTCATAGAATGCCTTGATATGGCTGTATATATGCTTGGGAACATACGCGTGAAGGATAACATTCTTGACGATTCGCGCTATGATTACATTTTCACCGTGGAAGATGTGAACCGGCTTGTGCTCGAGGGGATGCCTTTCCGCGATGCTTACCGTGAGGTGGGGATGGCTGTGCAGGAGAAGCGTTATAAGCCTACACGCGAGGTGCACCACACACATTTAGGGAGCATCGGCAATTTGGCCAACGATAAAATTGCTCGGAAAATGGAGGATCTGATGAAGGAAATAGAAAAAAATTAAAAAAATTTTAACTTCCTTACAACTTTTTGACATCAAGGAACGTTATATATACAGAAAGTAAATTCGTTTCATGATGTTAGGTTAGTAAAGAATACAAAGAATATCGGCCGATGTGAATCGGCCGTATTTTTTTATTATACCCTTCAAGTTTCCTTTTCCTTCCGCTTTGGCGCGGCTATTGGGGTTCCTGTCAGCTTAAATTTATTATATTCCCGGCTATGCAGTCATTGGCTGGCAGGGATAAGAATACAACGATCCGGGCCACATCTTCCGGGCGTGCCTTTGTTGCCGGCATATTCTCCTCTGCTTTCCTGACGCCTCTTGAGATTTGTATGCCGTTTAAATAAATGCTATCAAATCGAATGTCGTTAAGAGCGGATGTCAAGGCTTCATTATCGTTGCATCCTGCCAAAAGTATCATCCGGCTCCTGTAGCTTCTGGGTATTGGAATGCTATTGAGATGGTTTTCCCATCTGCCGCCTAAAACCGCCGCAATGGAAGGAGGGCAGATAATAACGTCAATCTCTCTCCATGCTTTTATTGTTTCATCGAAAGCCTTCTCCAAAGCGCAGGCATCCTCATTTGACAGCCGGCAAAACCTTACCCCTTCATCCTTGGCGAAACGCATCCCTGCCTCTGCATCTGAATGCAGGAAGGTTATCTTACATCCGGTTTTAGAGAATTCACGTATTATGGACAATGCCAAATCCGGGTCTATGCCGGCCATCATTATCTTTCGCGGAGGAAAGGGAAATTGAACATATCCTTTTCGCGGGCCTCCGAGACTCTTTGGCGACGAAGATGGCGTGCCGCGTCTCAGGTCTTCCATCTTCCGTTCAAGATAATTGTCTGCCATATTTTTTAAAAAAAATAAAGTTGTAAGAAGCTTATAATTATAATG
>CAMWXH010000048.1 GCA_947178165.1 uncultured Porphyromonadaceae bacterium
TTGCCGTCTTCATACTCGCAATATACGATCAAATTATTCTTGTCAGTTGCCATTTTCTTTTAGCCTATTGTGTGGTTAGCGATTAATTCTTTGACAAGGCCTTCGAGTTCCTCGTCGTTATTCTCTACTCGGCGTGCATCTTTTGCAGTGAACACTACATTCTCAATCCCCTTCACTTTTGTAGGAGAACCTGCAAGACCGCACTGTGAAAGGTCGGCCTCTACGGTCTGAGTGTTCCACTCCCCTATTGCAAGATAGGGACGCTTCTCTATAAATGCCTTCTTCTCTTCGTCGTTGCCGATTTCAGATGGGCTGGCTGCATATTTATATTTCTGCACGTTGCGGGCATTGCGCGGACGGCATTCGTCAGCCGAACCGTTTACGGTTACAACAAGGGGAAGAGGAGCCTTTACTGTCTCAACACCGCTTTCGATGCGGCGCTTGATAAGAGCCTTGCCATCTTCTACAGAGATGATATCCTCTGCGTATGTCACCTGGGGCAAACCGAGTTTCTCTGCAATCTGTGGGCCAACCTGCGCGGTGTCGCCGTCGATAGCCTGACGTCCGCCGATGATAAGGTCATACTTCCCTATCTTTCTGCAAGCCATGCTAAGCGCATAGCTGGTGGCAAGAGTGTCAGCACCGGCGAAAGCACGGTCGGAAAGCACGATGCCGTCGTCCGCTCCACGATATAGTCCCTCACGGATGATTTCGGCGGCGCGGCCAGGACCCATGGTGAGGAGAGTTACTTTTGTGCCGGGATACATATCCTTAAGCTTCAACGCCTGTTCAAGGGCGTTAAGGTCCTCAGGATTGAAGATTGCCGGCAGCGCGGCACGGTTGATCGTGCCGTCTTCTTTCATGGCGTCTTTCCCGACATTACGTGTATCAGGAACCTGCTTGGCCAATACAATGATGTTTAAACTCATAATTTGGATTATGTTTAGTTCTAATTTTTGCGAGGTAAATTTAGTTGGTAGTGAAGTCGTTTCCACACATTTGGGTACAAAGTTAATAAAAAATTCCTAATAAACTCAAAAATTTGCACATCTTTTCTCAGTTTGTGCAAAATTCGCCATAATTTCCTCCCTTCATTTCCAACTTATTTTGAGCAAACACTTAATTTAGACCTCATTTATTGCAAATCAAAAAAGTCTTAGTTCAAAAAAATTTTTTAATTTTGCGAATCACAAAGTTATACAAACCTTAACATCCGGATTTTACCGCTATCTTATTTAATCTAAACGTTATGACCACATCATGCTATAAAGCCCTTCTCCTTTTCATATTTTTACTTATCCCTGGTTTATGTTATGGTGATAATGAAAAACTCAGAGATCTTGATAAGGCTCTTTCCAAGGATTTTACTTCTAAAAAAGTTGAGCAGCTTGATTCTTTGAAGAAAGCGGTGGGCCAACACAAGGATAAATGGGAAGGATACCACGAGCTGGCGTCGCGCTATTCTAATTTCAATACTGACTCAGCCCTTTCCTATGCCATAAAAGCGAGGAACGAGGCCTCAAAGGATCATGAAGTCCGAAAATCGAATATCCAGATTGCTTCGCTTTATAATTCCTCTCTAATGATGTATAAGGAGGCTTACCAGATCTTTAAAGAGATTCCTCTCGATTCGGCAGATCTATCCTTCAAAAAGGATTATTACACTCTTGGCGTGCAATTATACCGCAATCTTGAAGAACTTGCACCCTACGATTCGCTGCGAAGGTATTATGCACACCGAAAAAGGGAGTTTCGAGACTCTGTTTTGAAAATTATGCCCAATGAGAAATTCATTCGAGCAAATGAACTTCTGGATGCCGGCGACCCCAAAGGAGTGATAGATCTATTTAAGGATGTGGCAACTAACCCGAACATCGAACTCTATAATGGTGCCCCCTATCATCTCTTGGCCAAGGCTTACCGACGTTTAGGAGATAAAGACCGTGAAATAGAATTTCTGGCTCTGGCGGCTAAGTCGGATATCGAAAACGGGGTGAAAGAATATTTGGCATTGCCCGAACTTGCCTTGGCCCTATACGAGGAGGGAGATGTGGGAAGGGCATACCGATACATGAAACGCTCAAACGATGATGCAAAATCATGCAATGCCCGCGTCAGGATATTCGACATGACAGAAGCCGTTTCCGTAATTTCTGATGCCTACTCTTCCCATCAGAAATCTTGGCAAGCTATAATGACATCCCTTTTGATAGCGGTCTGCATACTCTTGTTTGTTACGTGTATCTCTCTTATTTATGCCCGAAAGCACAATAGAATGTTATCTGAGGCAAGAAGCAAATTGGAGGAGAGCAACCGAAAACTGGAGACTGCAGGAAACGTAAGGGAGAAATATGTGCGCCGATTCATGAACCTGAGCCGTGAATATATCGAATATCTCAACTCATATCGGGCCTCTCTTTTCAAGACAGCCTCGAAAAGAAATTTTGACACGCTTTATAATGCAATAAAGTCAACTCGCATAATCGATCAGACCACCTCTACTTTCTATTCAAGTTTTGACAAAGCCTTTCTTGAGCTATACCCCGATTTTGTAAATGAGTTCAATTCCCTGCTTCGCCCTGAAGAGAGAATTGAGCTGAAAGAGGAGGAGACGTTGAATACGGAACTTCGCATTTTCGCACTCATGAAACTTGGAATCCGAGAGAGCGCGGAGATTGCAAAATTTCTCAACTGCTCCCAATCAACGGTATATAATTACCGCACCCGATA
Organism: uncultured Porphyromonadaceae bacterium; assembly: GCA_947178165.1. GTDB lineage: Bacteria > Bacteroidota > Bacteroidia > Bacteroidales > Muribaculaceae > Lepagella. The sequence goes on from CAMWXH010000048.1 coordinate 2,731, forward strand.
TCGTGCAAAAGCCTTGGATAAAGATGAATTCGTGAACCATTTCTTCAACTGATTTTCTCACCACCCCCTACATTAACATTGTCTCATATAATAGTTAACTATCTTGCTATTAAATAATTAATCTTTACACACCCCCTACATTTCAATTACACTCATTTGGCAAATTTTCTTCACCACATTAATTTTGCTCATGTCATTCTTCGGAATCACAAATCCGGGAATGAACGTCAGAATTTGAAACAGCGAATTTTTCATTTTTTAAATTAATCTGATATATGAGCAAAACTCAAAAAATTCTCTTAACAGGATTGTTAATGACGGCAATGGGTGCAGCCGCCGTAACTCCACATTCTGTTAATATGGAGAATCTGAAAGTAAGCGAGGATTTCAATTCGATGTGGGATCCCGCAACTTCCGAAGCCCTCCTCCCTCTTCCAGAAGGATGGGCCATGGATAGAAATCTTAGTGCCCCAAGAAAAATAGGAAAGTGGAGTTCAGCTTCTAATGAAGTGATGTACACCGGAGGTGTTTCCCTTGCATCTAATGCCAAGAACGGAACATGGAACTTTGGTGATTCCTCTAATGAAAACGACCGTGCCTTAGGTGGCTTGACCACTACTGTTGACGGCGGCACACGAGGGGTTTCTTTATTGACTGCCATAACCAACGACGCAGATACCCCTATCGACCGCTTCAATATCTCATACGCAATTGAAAAATACCGTAAAGGTGACAACCCCGCCGGGTTTGCTGTTCAACTCTATTATTCAAATGATGGAGAGGACTGGGTGAACGCAGGAGATGCCTTCTATACTTTCTTTGAGCCGGACAATGAGACTTTGGGAACAGCCGTTGTGCCTATCTCAACAACTCCCGTGAGCGACAAAACCCTAATGGCTGATGTTGCGCCCGGAGCAACAATCTATCTTGCGTGGAACATTTCAGTAGCTACGGGAGCAACCGCAAACAAAGCTCCCGGTCTTGCTCTTGATGATATTGAGATCACTGCCTCTTACGCTGATGCCAATGCCAAGTATCTATATATAGAGAACGCCCTGAAAGCAGCCAACCTGAGTGTATTCTCATCTACAACTGACTTCTTCGGGGCAGAACCAGGCACTAAATCTTCTCTTAACAAAAATGTTAATGGAGTGGAATATGCTGTTTGGGAGATGCCTGCAGTGTCTCCGATCGACCTAACGGTTGTAGCCAATAACACTAAATATGACCTTACAGCCCTTCCAAACGACGGCGACACTTACCTCTCACTCTCCAAGATAGGGCTTGAGGTGATTGCCGACCCTGAGAACTATACCGGATGGGTTGACCCCGACAGGAAGCCGTTCGTTTCTTCAGGCATCTTCATCCGTGGCGAGGTAAACTCATGGGGCGCCGATAGCGAATGGGAATTCTCTAAGGAAGAGGAAAACACTTACGTGCTATACGACAAGCAGTTGAGCGGTGCATTCAAGGTTGCAGATGCGGGTTGGTCATCCGCATGCAATTATGGTTCCAATGGTTCAAACATTACCGTTGATGCTCCATACCCCCTTACAAAAGGTACGGATAGTAACATATCTTGCGGAGCATATACGTTTGATTGCAAGCGCATCATACTTTCGATCGTTGATGGACAGGCCACTCTCCTTCTTGAGGCTGACGACGACGATTCAAACCTCACTTCCGTATATGTGTATGGTGATTTCAACAGCTGGGATTTCATGTCGAAGGCCGGCGAACTGAAACTTGATGAAGCCGACAACCTCTTCAAAGGCCAGATTTCCATGAAGGCCGGTTCTGACGGGCTCTCTCACTGGCGCATTTACCAGCGTCCCGGACTGGGCGGCGCGTGGGGTCTTGAAGCAGATGCAGAGGAATCTGCCCTCAATGGTATTCTTCTCAAAGGCTCAGTAGGGAATGCAGCAGTCAATCCCGGTACATACAGCTTTACCTTCTCTCTGGAGGATGGTTCATACACCCTCACTGAGGTGGAGTCAACTCCGGCAGTTATGGCGCTTAACCCCACTCTCACCTATCTCACTCCCGAGAATCCTGAAAACATAAAGATCCTTTCTCTCAACAACAGCTTGATTCATTACAACGATCAGGATTTCGTATTCAATGACATAGCAAAAGCCATGGGTGTAAATGCATCCTGGACTAAGCACACTAACCTTGGCAAGCCTCTCAGCTATCACTGGAGTGAAGGCGAAGGCCTTGCTGAAGATGGAACTCCCGGTGCAAAGATGATGATCCGTTCGGATGCATGGTCACATATCATCCTTCAGGAACAGAGCTCGCTTCCAAGAACAAATCCTGAGACTTTCCGCAATTCTGTGGCTCAATGGATTGAATATATACGCGAAAACTGTCCTAACCCCAATGCCGTGATCCTTATTCCTGTAAACTGGGCCTATAGCAGCGACCTCGACAACTTCAACAGCTATAACAACCGCTTCATGGAGGTGTATTCCGAAGTTGCAACCGAACTCGGTGCCGTTGTCGTTCCTGTGGCTTTGGCATACGATAATGCCTACACTAAAGAGGGCGCGACAGAGCTCAACACATGGTTCTCCGACGACCGCCATCCTACTCCCAAAGCAACCTATATGGCAGCTTGCATGGAATTCGGTACAATCCTCGGAATAGATCCCGCTACCATCACGTACAAACCGGAGGCTCTCGATGCTGACGTGGCAACAAAGATGCGCGGCTACGCCTCAGAGGCACTTTCAAGCTATACTAACATCATCTCTCATCTTGATGGAACAATCCGTTTTAATAGCAAGGTTTACGATGATTTCGGAATCGAAATCCCCGGCCAGAAAATTGAGTATTCAGTTGATGGTGGCGGAACAATCTCGCCCGAAGGCGTATTCGTTTCAGATGGCACTCGCGGCACATTCAATGTCACCGCAACTTGCGGCGACTTCACCAAGACTGCCACAGTGAATGTGACCGACCACTCAACAGAGGTTATCACTTTCCCGGCTATATCCCTGAATGCAGAGAATCTTACTGTCACAGAAAACTTCGACTCGATGGGTCTTGAAGCAGAGGCTACTCTTCCCGAGCCATGGCGCATCGACCGTCAGACAAAGAATCCTCGCACTCTCGGAACATACGCCACTGCACTCACCCAGACTGCTTATAGCGGCGGAACATCACTTCCTTCTAATGCAAAGAACGGCATCTGGAACTTTGGTGCTGATAACGACACTGACCGCGCACCGGGTGGAATCACCACAGGCGTTGATAATGGAGCAAGAGCAATCAACCTCTACACTCATATCAGCAACGACGGAAGAAAGGCTTTGCAGGCTGTAAAGGTTTCTTACGATGTTGAGAAATATCGCAAAGGGAATAACCCCGCCGGTTTCGCAGTTCAGCTTTATTACTCCTACGATGGACGCAACTGGGAGAATGCAGGCAAAGATTTCTATACCTTCTTCGCAGCCGACAATGCAACAGAAGGATATGCTGATGTTCCCGGAGAGACAGTAGAAGTTGTGGGCACACTCCCCATCTCTGTAGGCGCAGGACTTGACATATACCTTGCATGGAATATATCAGTGGCTTCAGGCGATGCCGCAAACGGTGCAATGGCTCTCGGAATTGATAATGTCATCATTGCCGCCACACTTCCTGAAGTGCCGGAAACAATCCATCGCATATATGTTGACAACCAGACATCTTGGGATGCACTTGGCGTGTATGCTTACAACAGCGATGCGGATAAGGGTGAAATCTTCGGTGCATGGCCGGGACAGGCTCCAATCGACGAACAGGAGATTGACGGCGTGAGATATACGATATTCGGTCTGGATGTGGATAAGGGCAACTACAATCTTATCTTCAACAACTGGAATAAGAATAAACAGCTTGCAGACTATCCTATCACTGCCAACCGCGATTACTACTTCCGTATCGACGATAATAAAGTGACTGAGCTAACTGCCACTGTTGTGAACGCCTCAACCCTTGCTGCCTCAGAGTTAATCTTTGATGGCAAAAGCATCATCACAGGCGAAGATGGAGAAATCAAACTTTACAACACCAACGGGATGCTTGTTGCAACCGGCAACGGCCCTAAAATGAGCCTTGACACAGTGTCAAAAGGCCTCTATATCGTGGTTGCACCCCAAGGAACCTTAAAGATCAATGTCCGCTGAATAGCGATGAATATCATTGATGACGATTAAATATCAATGATACTTTCAAATATCTTGTGACACTTTTTTTAAAAAGAGAGCCCGGCATGCTGCCGGGCTTTCCATATTTATCGGGGAAGAACATTTTTCAAATTCATTCTTTTTTGCTCAACCGAAAGCATTTTACTAATTTTGCGACTAATTACCTCTAATGATTACCTCTTCCATGAGAAAAATATATCAAGCAATTTTTTTCTTAGTTTTCGTTCTTTGCATTTTCTCCTGTTCTTCCCCGGAATCGGATAAGTTGAAGAATGATGAGAACAAGGGGCTTAGGCAGGTGCTTTATGTGCAGTCTCTTTATAACAATCATCCTGCAAAGGATATTGCGCCTATGATTCAGGCTACTGTCGATAGCATGAGATCGGAAGGGAGAAGTCCATTTTATTATGCGGCTGTCAACGTGCTTATCGACCGGCTCTTTTCAGAAGGGAGGTTTGCGGAGGCGGATTCATTAGCCGTGAAAATGCAGGAAGAGGCCAATCTTGATTCCGATTCTCTCTCAATAGCCATGGCTAAGAGGGTGCGAGCCCAGATGTTCTATAAGCTTTCTCAACCGGAACGTGCCCTGCAGGAACTTGAACCGGCCATTGCCTTTATAAAAAATCCTTACCGTTCCGGCTCCGACTTTGGCACAGCCACCAGCATTCAGGAATGGCTTTGGATAATCTCTCGTGATCTCGGCGACACCTTGAAAATGAATGAGGGCGGCATGAGCTATGCCCGTATTGTGGAGGAAAATGAAACCATAAACGGATGGAGAGACACCACCGGCCATTATCCCGTAAGCGCGTTGGCTTTCAAGGCCGAGGATTCCTTTTCAAAGGGAGATATCAACTGCGCGAGGGAATTATTAGACAGCGCTTCTAAAAAGGTTCTCCCCCAGCTTCCTTCAAGAGCCTACGAACATCTCTATGCCGTCAGATGCAAAGTAAGAGCCGCCGATTCAAATTGGAACGGAGCGATTGCCGATGCCGACATACTGCTCGCGACTCATAAAGACTTCCCTTGGTTTTATATCAAAGACCTCCTCCTGAAAGCTGAAATCCTTAATATGGCCGGAAGGCACGAAGAGAGTGCGAAGGCTTATTCAGAATATGTGAGTTTCCATGACTCCCTATCCGAAAAGATTACTGATAAACGCCTTCACGACCTGACTGTTCTTTATCGAAGCGAAATCAGCCGGGAACAGAAAAGGGCTGAACGTTTCCGTATATTTGCGCTGGGCGCGGTGATAATATTGCTTGTGCTCCTGCTTATCCTGTCAATTCTCCATGCTTTAAGGGAGAAGAAGCGCAATAGGCTGCTTGTGGAAAGGCTCAAGGAGCTTGACCGCGCCACGGAAACCGCTTATCAGAATGATACAAAAGAGGAAACGGATCAGCTGTCATTGATTGAGAAACTTGACCGCTATATGTTTACTGAGCGGCCTTACGTTAACCCATCTCTGAGCCGTAAAGAATTGGCTGATTTTTGCCAGATCAGCCCCGATGCGTTAGGGCAGCTAATAAAGACTGAAAAAGGGGTATCTGTGCGGACATATATCAATTCCTTTCGCCTCGAGGAGTCAAGGAGGATACTTGGCTCTGACTCAAATGAGGGGATTGCAGAGTTGGCTGTCAGACTCGGTTTCGGCACGTCGCGAACCCTCCAGAGGGCTTTCAAGGAGCGTTACGATATGTCGCCAACACAATACAGGGAAGCTTCAAGGGAGATTGAAACTTCTGACTGACAATAATTTAAAAATTGTCGCATCACCTCAATAATTTTGTCGCATCTAAAATAACGTTCTTTTCGGAAAAGAGCGTTATTTTTGTATCTGAACTTAAGTAAATTTCTGAACTCATTATAATTTATATGACTTTAAGTGGGTTCTCTGAATTTTCCATATTACATTCAAACTGATGTCATCAAAAAAATTATTATTTTTTGCATTGGCCGGACTCAGCATATCCCTTTCCGGTTGCAATGACGATAACCCTATTAATCCAACTGATGAGGGTGTGGATAAATATATCGGCTCAACACGTGAAATAACTCTCGGTGCTGAAGCCTCAGGATTCAATTCCTCATCTTTTACCCTTGCACTCCAGGCTCCCGACGGCAGCATAATCAAGCGCGACGGCTCTCATCTGCGCCGCGATCTTGAATCCTATCTTACCCTCTCCACAGGTTTGGCCGACGGTGAATATCGTCTCCTGTATTTTGAATATCCTATCGCAGAAAATCCGAGCCTTGCCGATTTAGCCGATACCTTCTCCACAACGCAATTCGGGCTTGGAAGCAGGATTGAAGTGAAACAAGGCGAAGTCGCCGTGCTCGACAGTTTTGATGAAGAGATGGGGCTGCCGGGGAAAGGGACAGCCGAGGAACCCTACGAAATTTCATCTTACAACAGTTTGCTCAAACTCGCACAGACAGTGAACAGCGAAGAGAGGAATCAACTCGTAACGGAAGATACTCATTTCCGTCAGACGGGAAAAATCGATATGTATCAGGCCTCCAGAGAAGCCGACCGACGCTATGGCTGGCTACCCATCGGGGCCAACTCCGCTCTCCCCTTCCGAGGTCATTATCACGGAGCGGAAATATCAACCCTAATAATCGACAGGCCGAACTCAGCTGCCGTCGGACTGTTCGGATACGCCTACAATACCGCAATAGATAATCTCATACTCACAAATTCTGCTATTTCAGGGAACTTTGCCGTTGGCGGAATAGTTGGGGCCTCAATAATGTCGGGTAACGATCGCGGTCTCATCTCCTTCACCGATTGTCGCATCTCAGGATGCGAACTCACCGGAAGCGACGGATCGGTGGGTATCGGCGGACTCATCGGCATGGTCGATATGCAATCAAGGGCTTATTTTCATGATTGCTCCTCATCTTCAAACACCATCACCGGTGGATACAATGTGGGGGGCCTTGCAGGCGGAGCCGGGCTGTATTCCTCCATCATCTTCAGCGACTGTAACAATTATTCTCCCATCTCCTCCGATTATTCCGGCGCCGGAGGCCTGATCGGCACCTGCGACACCATCCAAATAGCGGCATGCTCTAATTCGGCGCGTATTCAAGGAGCCCTGAAATATAAATCGGGCGATAAGAATAATTCAGGGATAGGAACCGGAGGGATAGCCGGAGGAGTTGGTACGGCCACCGTCTCAGCCAGTAATAATTCCGGAGTAATTTCCGGTTATGCAGGTGTTGGAGGTCTTGTAGGAAGTTCACGGATAAAAGGGAGCGATACGGAAGCTTACATGTATAATAATGTAATGTTTCGGTATTGCAACAATGTGGGGCCGGTAAAAGGGAAGGAATGTGCAGGCGGTCTTGTCGGAGAAGCTCAAGCCGGCACCTACGCAGTGTATAACGTTGCCGAGGTATCTGCTGACAGATATGCGGGGGGAATTGCCGGATGCACTTCCATAGCAGTGATTCACAATGCCATTAATTCAGGGAAGGTGACCGGAAAAGATTATATTGCCGGTGTGGTTGGAAAGACTCAGTTTGGTTCCTTAGCCTTAAACCAGAATTTTGGAGAAGTCAATATCACCGGCTCTCACGGAGGCGGTGTGACAGCACTTGCCGGCAACAACACTATAATCCACTATTGCAGCAATTATGGTAAAATCAATTCCACCGGCAACGGCCCGACAGGTGGCCTTGTGGGAGAGATTGGCGATCCCCGGAAATGGACTGCCATGAATACAGCCGAGTGTGTCATAGGATCAATGGAAGTGATAATGGGGTTTGTTGGTCCCCTCATGGCAGTGAGCGGACACTCCATCGCGGCATTGAGCCACAGTCTGGAAGTGTTCCTGCATATTTCAGAAGTATCCACCGACAGTGCCCTTCTTTTTACCGATTCTGTGCTATGGGCCATGGGGCTGGCAGAAATGGTTGATCCTAAGGAATTGGCAGAGAATTCCACCGAACTTTCCACAGCTGTGGGAGAAATCAACAATCACATACAGCAGGATATGAAGGAGCTGAGGAGACAATGGATGCCCTCCGTGAATGGATTTGCCGCTTCATGCCTCTCATCAGACTTTAACAATTGCCTATTCTCCACCTTGGAATTCTATGAAAGTGATGGCGGAGCGGAGAAATTTAATGAAGAGATTAGCCTTGCCCGTGAGGAGAGAGCCGAACATCTGGAAAAAGTGCATGAAACCAACGAAATTGTGCATCAGGTGATAGCCGGAGTATGTATCGTAGTCGGCACCGCGGCCACGATCGGTGGTCTTGTAGCTTCAGGAGGAGCGGCGGCTCCCTTCGTTATTGCCGGCGCCGCCACATCTATAGCCGGAGGACTGAACGCTATCACCAAGACGGCTCTCGAATTTGAAGACAATGCCGTGATTATCTCCCAATGTGTAAATGCGGGAAATATATCATCTTCCGGTGGTGATACAGCAGGATTAGTGGCACGTCTGCAAGACAGGAGCATACTGCGTGATTGCCTCAATACCGGCAACGGACCCAAGAGAGGGGACCCGTTCGTGGCAAAAAAGGGAAATGACGTGGAGATGCGTCGCCTCCTTTCTTTGGCCGACCACAGCTCCTGGGGCGACATGCATTATCCATCCATGTATGATGGTGTGGCCGTATGGTGGCCGGAAGCTGATGAGGAGGATGAGATTCAAGCAAATCTGAGTAACATCACCATTCTTAGAAAACATGAAGAAGTGACTAATCCCTCCACATATTCATCTATCCATAAGAACTGGAAAGTGGGCGACGCTTCCTCACCCTGGATGATTCCCGCCGGTTCAAACGCTTTCCCCGTTCCGGCAAAGTCAGAAATGCAAAAATAATTCAATTTCAAAATGAAACTAAAAAATATAGGCAAGACTTTTCTGAGATATTCATCATTTCTGATCCTTATCTCAATTATTTCAGCTCCCGCTCCTCTGCTCACTTCGTGTCATGATGAGCCGGTGATCGACAATACCGACAGCAACGAGGATGAGGATTTGAGGATGATCTCATTCAGCTTGCCGGCTACTCACTTCCCAATAAGTAAGGATAACACACCCGTAATAGTATCACTCATCTCAACAGATGGATTAACGCAAACATTCGATGCTGTTGTGAAAACGACTGATGATTCGCTACGCTTCAAAATGGCTTTGCCCTCAGGCATCTCGATTGAAGACGGCAAATATATCATGACTCTCCGTCATGGAGATGGTCATTCTATAGCCGGCCGTCTCTCATGTTTGTTTGAACGGGAAGCACTGAAATCGGTCAGCATTATTTTACCTTCATACATGCTTCCCGGTTCGGGCACTGAGGAAGATCCATACCTCATTTCCAACACCGACGATTTTGAAATGTTTCTTATCAATCTCGCCGATGATACCGAAAGTTTTGGGGCAGGATTAAAATTCAAGCAGACAGCGGATGTTACCGCCCCAGATCAAAGTAGCCTTATTCCCGGCCGAGGATATTGGGGCTCACCTTTCGCAGGAATCTACGATGGTGATGGCCATGCAATCACTGAACTCTACTATCGCGGGAGCAACCGGGAGAATTCCGACTCAGGATTCGGTATTTTCCAGAAAATCATCGGTTCCTCCACGATAGAAAATCTCTCCGTGACCGGAGCCAACGTCAGCGGTCTTTACAAGGAGTCAGGAATCATTGCGGGTTCTGTTTCGGGAGATGTGGTGCTAAGAAATATATCCTTAGCCGGCCATATCGATGGGGGCCGATCGCAAGGATGTCTCGCCGGCATCGTATTGGGAGGAACCCTTAAAGTGGATAATATAACATTGAAGGCCGGAGTGAGCGGAACCGACAATGTGGGTGGTCTCATAGGTAAAATAAACAACGGTGCCAAAGTCACCTTTACCAATATCTCCACCCCAAATCATTTCACCGTAGAAGGGAAAAGTCATGTAGGGGCCATAGTAGGCGAATCGGACGGGTCTGTTTCCTTTAAGAATGTCAGGATAGATCATAAGGTTTCCAATGAGGATTCTGATATAAGGGTAGTGCAAGGCTCGGGAGACGGGATAGGAGGCATAATAGGAGCCATGACCGGAAATGCCAAGGCCCTCGAATTTGCCGATTGTTATGTTCTTTGTCCGATAGGAGGCAAAGATGCAAACTGTGTCGGGGCATTGGCAGGCAGTGTTGAATGTATGGAATTGAACGTCACCAACTGCCGCAGCTATTCTGTAGTAGGTGGCAAATCGTATGTAGGGGGTCTTTTCGGTAAAGTAACGATTCCGCAGGCATGCAAAGGGCTCACTGTTTCAGGCGAAGATTATTCCACCCGCATTTCCGTGGATGACGCTGATGCAAGCGTAACGGGCACGGATTATGTAGGAGGGTTTGCCGGTGGATGGGAAGGCCCGAATAACATAAACTCTAAAATAAAGATAAACGTGCCGGTCACCTCTTCAGGCTCAGCCGCCGGAGGCGCATTCGGCATAGTGTATAACAGTTCGGTAGATGCCACAAAGTTTCTTATCGGTTCAGGCAATTCAAGCACCAATACCATCCATATCGCAGGCAATAATGAAGTGGGAGGGGTTGTAGGCCGATTGGAAAAATCCACTTTAACTTCCAATTCCAATTTTGACTTCGTGGTTTCGGCAGACAATGCCTCTGTTCCAAAAGCGGAACAGTTCACACCGGCCTTTAATGGCGTGGTCACAGGCACCTCTGCAGTGGGTGGAATTGTCGGCTATGGAAAAATTGCCAATATCACCGGGGTAAACTCCGCCGCTCATATCACAGGATCAAAAGAGGTGGGAGGAATTGTTGGTAAAATGGAAGATGCTACTTACGACCCGTCCAATGTGGAGGACTGCACCTTTAATGGAATCCTTGATTGCTCGGCCGCCGATATGGTGGGAGGAATCGTGGGACATTACAGGTCGATAGGCACCGGCTATGTTCATGATTGCGTGAATTACTCTGATATCAATGGTGGCGATTCCGGGGGAGGCACGGCTGGAATCATCGGTTACATCTCCAAAGCCAAACAGAATGACGCAGATAAAGTGTTGCATGTTAAATGGTGCGTGAACATGGCAAAAATATCAGGAAATATTCATGTGGGAGGCATAGTGGGGAAATCGCAAGCAGAAGATTCCTATACAAAGCTCGATGGGCCCAACACTTCGGTGGCCATTTCAATAGAGGACTGCATGAACCGAGGCTCTATCTATGGAGAGGGAGGTTCCTCCTCAAGTGCGGCGGTCGGCGGCATTCTCGGCTTCTCAAATTATCTTACCGGAGTGTTCCGCTGTGCCAATCATGGAGAAGTATATGGTCATAATGTCTGCCATGGGATCGGTGGTATTGCCGGAAGCATGGGTGAGGACCCCACGGGCACAGGCCTGACCACACAATATCGAAATGTGCTCGTGCAACAATGCTTCAACAAAGGATCTGTTAACGCAGGCAACAAATCATCTTTCGTCGGCGGTATCCTCGGATATCAGGAAGAGGGACAGCAAAGCAATCTTGAGGATTGTGCCAATCATGGCTCAATATTGCCGGACCAGAATCACGACAGCGGCGGCATATTAGGATGTGCTGACCACCTGACATACATATACCGCTGTGTGAATAAAGGAAAAGTTTATCATGGCAACGCAATTGTAGGCACTCATAAAAATGCCTCTGCATTTTATCACGACTATCTCTACTTCCTTGAAGGAACAGGAGGCGGTTGGCCGAGTGCTATAAAATATAATGCCAATGAATTTACCATAAAAGCTAATTTCCACGGTTTTGACTTCACCAATGTATGGAAAATGACATCCGACGGACCTATGCTCAGTAAAAATCGATGGAATTATCTTTAAGAGCGCGTCTATTTAACAATTTTACTCTTCTGAAAGGCGTTAAATAGGAAACAACTAATTAATTTACTTTCTTGCAATGACAGCTTTTTTAATCGCGCTTGTTGCGCTCGTGGCCGGTTATTTCCTTTATGGAAGCTTGGTGGAACGGATATTCAAGACAGATCCTTCGCGCCCCACCCCGGCATCTTCCATGGCAGACGGCATTGACTATGTGGCTATGCCGACATGGAAAGTTTATCTTATTCAATTTCTTAACATAGCCGGGGTCGGCCCAATTTTTGGCGCCATAATGGGTGTGATGTATGGCCCTGCGGCGTTCCTTTGGATTGTGTTCGGCACAATCTTTGCCGGGGCTGTCCATGATTTCATATCCGGCATGATCTCCTTACGGTTAGGAGGGAAGTCGCTTCCGGAAATTGTAGGGTCCGAATTAGGAAAAAGGATTAAGATTGTCATGAGTGTTTTCACTTGTGTCCTGCTGGTCATGGTAATCGCTGTCTTTGTGAGGACTCCGGCCAACCTTCTTGCCACTCTCACTCCCGAGCATCTCGATGCCACATTCTGGGCAATCTGCATATTCCTCTATTATGTCCTTGCAACCCTCCTCCCTGTGGATAAGCTTATAGGAAATCTCTACCCTCTTTTTGGATTCGCTCTCCTTTTTATGGCTGTCGGGATTATGGGCTATATGATATTCAATGGCATCGAGATTCCCGACGGGTTTTCGGAGGGTATGTTTAATCGTCATCCGGCCGGGGAAGCGGCGCCTATCTTCCCCATGATGTGCATTTCAATTGCCTGTGGAGCCATTTCGGGCTTCCATGCCACGCAAAGCCCTATGATGGCCCGTTGCCTGAAGAATGAGAAGCACGGCCGGAAGGTGTTCTATGGCGCGATGGTATCGGAAGGTATCGTTGCCCTTATCTGGGCGGCCGCCGCCATTGCCTTTACAGGCGGGTATGACAAATTAGCCTCCTATATGGCCGACAATGGTCAGGATGCCGGCATTCTCGTTCATGAAGTATGTGTGAAATGGCTCGGCGCGTTTGGTGGCGTGTTGGCAATCTTGGGTGTGATTGCGGCGCCAATCACTACCGGCGACACTGCAATGCGCAGCTTACGCCTTATCCTCGCCGATGCGTTGGGGATAAGCCAGAGACAGTTCATGAAACGCCTTCTTGTCACCCTGCCTATTATCGCTTTGAGCTTCGTGCTGCTGAGGGTGAACTTCGATATTTTGTGGCGTTATTTCGCATGGTGCAACCAGACTCTCTCTATCTTTACCCTCTGGGCTTGCAGCGTTTTTCTTGCAAAAACCGGAAAGGCTTATCTTATCACTATGATACCCGCTATGTTTATGACAGCCTTGTGCGTCACATTCATCTGTTATGCCCCGCTTGGTGCATACACGGAAGGTGTCGGGTTACCACTGGAATATTCAGAGTGTATCGGAGTCTTTGCAATGCTTGTATGCACCGGGCTTTTCCTCTATTGGAAACGCAACCTCAATTCATCATCCATAGTTCTTGATTAGATTTTTTTGAAAAATTAGCTAACTTTGCATTATGATTAAGAATATGAGGAAAAATTATAGATGGTTAGCAATCATAACCGTGGGGTTAGCTTGCTCACTTCAACCAGACAGAGCTTTCTCCCAGACCTTTGATGAGTATATGGAGGCAGCCCGGACGGCATACGAAAGCTATGATTTCACTGAAGCCGCCCGACATATGGCTAATGCCAAAAAGAAAATGGATTCGGGCGATGAAATAGAACGTGCAATGGTCAATTCCCTGCAACGACAGATTGACCTTTCGAAAAGCTTTATCAACAGAATTGAAAAACTTGAAATACTCGATTCGATTTCCGTGCCTAAGGAGATGTTCTTCAAAGCATACCGGCTTCCGGCAAGCGAAGGTTATCTTGAAGGGCCTGAGGCTCTTCCATATAAGATAAATGAGGTGGAGTATGTCTTTACCAATGAAGAGGGCGATTTCAAGATGTGGGCACAGCCCGACACCACGAGGTTTTACAATATTGCCGAATCTATCCGTCTCACGGATGGAACCTGGAGTAAACCTGCCATGGCTCCCCTATCATTGGGTGGAGGCAAAAATGCTGAATTTCCTTTTATGATGGCCGACGGGGTTACACTCTATTATGCCTCCGACGGGGATGGATCTATTGGAGGTTATGACATATTTGTAGCAACACGTGACCCTCAGACCGGCGAGTATCTCCAGCCTCAGAATATAGGCATGCCCTATAATTCCCCATTCGATGACTATCTCCTCGCCATTGACGAGCTTAATGGCGTGGGATGGTGGGCGACCGACCGCAACCTGCTTGATGACTCGCTCACGGTATATCTTTTTAAGGTGAACGAGACAAGAACCAACTATGATCCCGATGAAGAGGATGCTGATATTGCCGACCTGGCATTGATTTCAGACTTCAGAAGCACACAAGATCCTGAAGAGGATTATTCCGAACTTTTGGAAACCATCAAGAATATAAGCACCCTCAAGAGAAAACGTGTTGACTTCCATTTCCCCTTATCGGGTGGCAGGGTTTATACCACTCTCGATGATTTCCAAACCGCCGGGGGAAAAGGAGCCATGAAACGCTATCTTGATGCAGAACGCAAGTTGGACACAAAACTCGATCAGCTTTCAGCCCTTCGTCATGAATGCCATGATAATCCCTCGGCCTCTCTGAAAGACCGAATCCGTTCTGTGGAGACTGATGTGGAAAAAGAGCGGGAGAATCTTCGTATTCTTAAAAATGACGTATATCGCGAAGAGGGTAATTAAGTATGTTTGTAACGGATTTTTCAAGGGTGTAAAAACGTGGCGAAAGCCTGTTTTAAGTAAATTTTGGATATATGATTCTTCCAAGTTCCGAGTTATACAACTATCATTCACATACCCAATTCTGCGACGGCCGTGCCTCTATGGAGGAGATGGCCGTTGCCGCTTTTGACTGCGGAATGGAGATCTGGGGATTTTCGCCTCATTCTCCAATCGCCGTGGAGTCGAAATGCAATATGACGAAGGAAGATGTGCCTCGATATTTTGAGGAAGCACGAAAGATTACAGACCGATATAGCGGAAAGATGAAAGTCCTGACAGGAATGGAGATTGACTTCCTTTCATCCGATTTCGGCCCACATATCGATTATTTTCAAAATCTTCCCTTGGACTACAGGATTGGATCGGTTCACTTCGTGCCTAATCAGGATGGAGTGCCCTTGGATTGCGACGGACGATATGAACGGTTCGCTATGTATCTCAAAGATGGATATCAAGGCGACCTCCGCTATGTAGTGGAGAAATTCTATGAGCAGGAGCTTATGATGATTGAACGAGGAGGCTTCGATATATTAGGCCATTTCGACAAGATTGCCGCCAACGCCTCTTTGGCTGACCCTACAATTGAAGAGCAGGGATGGTATCAGGCGCTCATCGATGATGTGATCAGGAATGCTAAAGATAGAGGTCTCTTTATTGAAATCAACACGAAATCCTGTTTTGATAAAAAACGTTTTTTCCCATCGTGTTCCATTTGGCCACGTTTAATTGACAAGTCGAAAGGGGAAACCGCAGCTTCACTGCTTCATAAAACTGTTCTGATTAATTCAGATGCCCATTATCCTGACAAAGTGAATTTAGGAAGGGAGGAGGCGATAGAAAGGTTCAAGAAGTTATAATGGCAAATATCGATTAATTTCTCTGTTTTATCTAAAAAATAATAGATAATTAGGCAAAATGAGTAAAAAGTGTTAACTTTGTCACGTCTTAACTAAACGCTATAATCATAATGTATCAGTATCAGGTTTCATTTGGCGACGCGATTTCGCGCGCATTCAACAAGTATTGTTGCTTCACAGGCCGTGCTTCACGCTCGGAATATTGGTGGTTTGTCCTTTTTGTGGCAATTGTAGGCTGGGGAATTGGAATCGTATTCGGCCTGACTTTCGGAACAGACAGCTTTGCATATCAAACAATCGCCGGCGTCTGGAATCTTGCAGTCTTGCTTCCTACCTTGGGTCTGGTGTTCCGCCGTCTGCATGACACTGGCCGTTCGGGATGGAATTGGTGTTGGTCATTCCTTCCTGTCGTAGGATGGATTATCCTGCTTATCTATCTCTGTCAGGATAGCCAGATGGTGGAGAATAAGTATGGCCCGGTTCCCAATCTTAGATATTGATATGCATAAAAAGATGATGTGTCTGTTCTGATTCCGACACATCATCTTTTTAACTATTATATTACTTATTCTCTTACTATTCAGCTTTCTCTTCATCCTTGGGGAGGGAGAATGAGACCGGGAGCACGTAATAGGAAGCTACCGATTCGCCATCCACTTTCGCAGGAGTCCATTTAGGCATCGTTTTCACTACACGCAAAGCCTCCTGGTCAAGAACAGGATCAACGCTCTTAACAATCTGCGCATCCCCCACATTGCCATTCTTTTCAATCACAAATCTTACAATCACTTTTCCCTCCTTGCCCTCTTTTAAAGCCTCCTCAGGATATTCTATATGTGAATGCAAATAAGCAATAAGAGCTTTCATTCCTCCATCGGGCTCAGCAGTTTTTTGAACGGCAGTGTAGATTTTATTTTCCGTGTCTGCATCGTTTTTATCGGCCGAGTTTATCTCCTCTTTCACTGCTGATGGTGCCTCACTTTTCTCCGGCTGAGGAGATTCTGAAGGAGAAGGAATTAACGATTGAACAACTGCAGGTGTTGGGATGGATGCATTGACAGTTACGGCAGGCTTTGCTTTCTCCTGATGATGCGCAATTGGAGTTTTTTTACTAATTTTGCGTTCTGAACGAGAGAAGAGAGTTGCTTCCGACTCTTCGTTAAGGAAACCGGCAAATGCCGGAATCTGAACTGCAAGAGATCCTATTGCCATTGTGGGCAGCAGGAGCAACGCGCCCAAACGGCGCTTCAATGACGATTTTTCTTTGTACATCATAGTTACACGTTTTTTAAGTTTACTGTGATTCAAGCTGTTGGCAAGTGAGTGGAATCGTGAGCCGACAGCTTTTCTTATTAATAGAAGCTGATATTCCTTTATATTTGTGCCGGCATTAAGCACGGCCTCATCCGCCTGATATTCATGGACAGTCTTAAACTCCTCGCGGAATAACCAAGCGGCCGGGTTAAACCACTGCAGTATAAGCACAAGCTGTGCGAAGAGAAGATCGATCCAATGGCGACAATCTAAATGTCGCCTCTCATGAATCATTATTACTTCCCCTGCCCTGCCGTATTCCTCTTTGCTCATGATAATGTATTTTTTCCAGCTGAAGGGAGCAAGCCCTTCATTAGCCGACAATATCAATACATATCCTTCTTTCTCAATTCGTTCTCCCCTCCTGATTATTCTCTGTATTTGAAACAGGCTTACTGTTGAATAGACCGTCATCACACATATTCCCGACACATAAATATAAAGCAGTATGCGTGTGAGAATTGACATATATCCTGCATTGACTGGTTCCTGAGTCGCTTCAATAGCCATAGGATAACCTATCTCTATTCCTCCCATTGCTCTATTATAGGGCAGGCCATACATTTTGAAACCATTTAAAAGCAGAGGGATTATGAGTGCGAGCAAATATATCGCATAAATCAATAGCCGGTTATAGCTGTGTTGTCGTTCGGTTGAAAATAGCCATTTGTAAACCACATAGCCACAGCACAGCAGGATGGATGAAATTATGGAATATGAAAATAGAGTCCCCATACTATCCTATCAGTTTTCCTTGTTTTTACTTTCAATGAATTCAATAATTTCCCGGAGCTCATCAACTGTAATCTTCTCCTCCTCAGCAAGCGCGGAAACAACCGACTTGTAAGAATTACCAAAATAGTTCCTGATCAGCGTCGCCAATGAATTATCTCGGAAATGAGATTTTTCAACCGCCGCATAGAATCTGTGAGAATTTCCCAACACCTCATGGCCTACATATCCTTTGCCTTCTAATATCCTCACTGTGGTTGCCACAGTATTGAAGTGAGGTTTTGGCTCAGGATATTCCTCTACCATCTCTCTTACAAACATTGGTCCGCGGTCCCAGAGCATATTCATTATAATTGCTTCCTTTTCCGTCAATTCTTGCTTTTTTCTACCGGCTTTCATTTTTTCTAATATTTTCCGCTAAGTTATAACTAATTTTTTAATTACACAACTAATTTCTTAATTTTATAACTAATTTTTTAATTTAACAACTTTTTCATTCGGATATAGCAATTTTTTCATTTTTATTATGCATCTATTGCTT
>CAMWXH010000049.1 GCA_947178165.1 uncultured Porphyromonadaceae bacterium
TTTTTCGCATGTGCCAGAAAGAGAAAGAGGCCGCCTAAACTTGTTAGACAGCCTCGTGATTTTTTATCCGGAAGGCAAGGTAGTGGATTAGAATACCTCCACTTCGGGCGCAGTTGCTCTTTCAAGCACGCGGATGGCATCCGTGATGTCGATACCCATTGACCCGGCTTTGTCGAAGAGCTTTCTTGCTTCCGCATAGTCGCCGGTCTTGGCGGCGAGCACGCCGCGCGCATATACGGCCTGCGGGGTCTCGCCTGCCTTGGCCAGATATGAGGCGGCCTCCTGGTAATCGCCGCTCATTATGGCGCAGTTGGCGGCATTAAGGTTGGCTGTCTCATCTTTGGGATACATCTTGGCGGCTGTCTTGAATACTTCGGCATATTCCGGACTCTTCGGGTCGAGAGTCTCAGCATAAATGAAGAGCTCGCGGAGAGAGAGCTTGTAAGGATTCTTCTTGAAAACTCGAGCTATCTCTGCCGGATCAGTGTAGTTGCGCACTTCATACTCCACAGCATAATCTGAGTGACGCAATGCCGGATACCAGTTGGCAAGCATGAATTGGTAATCAACCGGGAAGTCGGCGGCTAACTTGTGATCCTTGGCATCAGGAGCAAGGTTGGAGTCGATCACTGCAAGGATGGCCGCTTTCTTCACCATCTCGCTCTTCTCCACGAAATTGCGCAGCCCGGCCCAATCCTCAGCCACCCATGATGTTTTCATGAGGTTCTTCGGGAAGGTGTAAAGTTTCTGTACATAAGCTGCCAAGGCTTCAGTACGGCCCTTTGCAAGACGTTCGTTATTGGCGTATGAACCTTCAGGAGAAGCATAGCCTGAGATGCTCAGAGAAGTGATTTTTGTATCGGGATCCAATTTCACGGAATCAATCGTAGCGCGAATCTTGGCCAATTCCCGTGGGTTGTTGCGGTAGTCGGGGCGGATATTTGTGGTGTTGACCACGAAGTCGATATATGCCTCTCCGCGTGCGTTACGCATCTTCACGCGCTCCTCAACCGGGGTTACATATTCAAGATTCATATCTATGGGACGTTCTCCCATGTTGAGGCGTGCAAGCGGACGGTCAGCAAGAGTCTTGCGGCTTTCGCAGCATCCGAGATTCTCGACCACGAGGTCGATGTTTGCATCTTCCATCCAGGGCTCCCAGGCCACCGAGGTCTGATAGGGGAGAGTTTTCACTTTCCCTGAACGGTAATATTTGGTTGCATCGCTTTTCACAGCGCCGGTGCGTTCGGCCTGAATCATGCGGTTGCGTCCGGCAATTGTCACGCTCTCGAGACGCACCGAGTCATTGCCAGCCTTGACCACGGGAATCAGGCGAGTCTCCTTGTTTATCCCCTTAGGCATTTTAGATAAGTCAAGGTTGAAGGCGATGTTGAGATCAGAGCCATCGCGGGCGGCGGAGAGATCAGTGATGATAACGTCGGAAGCCTCCGGCATGCGTGCCCACATTGATGTTGCGGCAAGCGCAAAGGCGGCTAATATGAGTGATCGTTTCATTATCCTATGCATTATTTATGTTTCGCAAGCTCCATTCATGACAATCAGCTTGAGACCTGCGAAAGATGAGTTAATTAGAATATATAAACTAAGTTGAGGGCCGCCTTTGTCGGTCCGAAATAATTATGCACTGCGTTCTCCTGAATCTTTGTCCCACATTCAGCGCAGGGGTAGCTGTCAAACCGGGTGTAGCTCCAGCCGATTCCGATCTCTGCTTCGATGTTCCAGTGCTTGGCAAGCATCCAGGCGTGACCGTAGGTGAGGCCGGCTCCGGCATACCATCCCTGAAAGCGCATATCCTTGAGCTTGGCGAAATCGGTGCCTAAAAGCATGAAATTAGTGTTGAGATTCCCCATGTTGTATTGCCCTCCGTGGAGTTCAAGACCGATGAAATTGCCATGCATGGCCTCGCAGAACCAATAGCGGAATTCCGGCTGGGCCATCCAGTGTTTCCACTGCTTGTGGTCGGAAAAGGACCAGCAGTTGAAGTTGCCGTTGACATCGAATGTCCAGCGGGGTGCCATCTTGAACTCCAGACCAAGGTTCACATTGGCCAAGGCGTCATAGATAAGATTGGTCTTGATAGCCGCGGTTTGCGCTTCGGCTCGCGGGGCGAGCATTGACGCGGCGGCGAAAAGAATTGCAAAGAGTGAAGGTCTTTTCATGATTTTTATGATATGTATCTGCGGTTGACGAGGAAAACGGTACGTCGGCCGCCTTCTTTATTTTATGCATGTCAGTCCACGCAATCAGTGAATGATCGTGGGGGGAGGGTTACGTTAGTCTCGGCCATACACTACGTTAATTGCATAGTATATAGTTAAGTGCAAAATTAGCTAAAAATTCGCTATATACAAATAAAAAAATTGAAAAACTGTAAAGAATTTATAAAAAAGAAAGAGCCGGAGGAAACTCCGGCTCTTTTAAGGGTTTTATGTGAAAATTGAAATAATCAAGGGTTCAAAATGTAACTGTCATTATTTCACAATAGCTTTGAATGTCTTTCCTCCTTTGCGGACAATCACGATTTCGCCTGATGCCGGAGTCGCGATGCATATGCCCTGGAGCGTGAAGAATTCCGCATCATCCATATCAGCGCTGATTGTTGTTACTCCTGTCTGGGTTCCTGCATTCACGGTCACCAGGACAGGCTGGCTGTAATGCGATTCACCCTTGTCATAGAGGGCGGTTACATGATATGTATGTTCCGAACCCATCACCGGAGCCTCATCCACGTGGCTTAGGGTTTCAGCGGGATATGTGGCGAGCAATTCATGGTCGCGGTAAACGTTGAAGCCTGTGTGAACGGCAGGTGTAGAAGCAGCTGTGAAAGTGAAGGAATCAAAGACGATTGGATATGAGTGACGACCATATACCCTTATTGCAAATCTCGTTGCTTTAGCAGGGAGGGAGAAGCTTTTTTCAGACCAATCGGATGAAGTCACAACCATAGTCTCCTCAAGCAGGACGAAATCTGATATTTCAGTTCCTCCTTCTGAATAATAAATGTCGAAGATGTCTGATGATGATGTATAGTTGGGACATAAGGATATGGCATAGAAGGTTACGTCGGAGCCTCCTCTTACTTCGGGAGAAATAACCCAGTTATCAGAATCTGTGTTATATGATGAGGAAAGTTGAGAGACTGCAAGACTCTTATTACCCTCATAAGATTCTAAGGTCGTTCCATAATTGCCTCCATTAAAGTTTTCTGCTATCATGGCAGCATATTTTTTGCCATAATTGATATTGTTAATACCATATTCAGGTTCGTTGTCAACATCAACGAATATCCAGCCATTCTGTCCTTCCATTGATCCGGCATCCCAGTCCTCGAAACTTTCTGTTACCTCTGCATAGGTCGGGTCTGTGGAAACCTCAGGAGCCGTCCATTCGAGAGTTACTTTTGAAGCATCTGTTGCAAGGGTTGCATTGACGGTTTGAACGCGTTCAAGATCGTTGCTGTTTACAGGTATGGAAAGCTCAGCCTCATTATCCTCTTCATCGCCGTCGCCTTCAAGAGTCAGGGCAACCGTAAATTTAATCTCTTTCTCTGCATATTTTGGAAGCACTTTGAAAGATAATTCTGCGGATGCCTTTCCCATGGATTCTACCTCGGGGCCGACAGCCTCAGTCACTTTCTCGCCATCGGCAAAAAGTGTGAGAGTGTAATCGCTTTCCGTGTTGGAACCCTTATTCTCAATCGTAACAGGGAAAGTCACTTCCTGTCCAATCTCAAGAGCCTTAGCGGGAGAAGTTACGTTTACTGCGAGATTATGGTCGAGGTAGCTCATGATTGAGATATTATCAAGGTAGAAAGTGCCGTATGTGCCTCCATGTCCTACAAATACAATCTGGCAATTTCCAGCCAAAGCTTCAGCAGGGGCATCATAGATAAATTCAGCCCAGCCTTCTGCATCTCCTGATTTCATCTCAATTGGCTCCCCAAGAAGAACCTCTTCCCCATTTATAGAGAATCCGGCTTGAATGGATGGATTATAGTATGAGGAGGGTTGGAGATAGGCATAGAATTTTAGTTTGGGGTTAACCAGTTTGGAAAGGTCAATAATCGGAGACCATAGATGATATTCTCCGGCAGAAGAATTATTAAATGAAATACATCCCCCATCTTCGTCCTGGGGATTTATTGTGGGATAAGAGCTTCCTGTAGTTAAGCTCCAACCTTTATTGTTCTCAATCACCCATGTCTTGTTGGTGAAGGCTTTTCCTGCAAACGATTCCTTGAACTCACCTGTGTAGGGATCTCCAACCATAAAATTATCGCTGGTTACAATTTGGGAATCTTTGCCGGATGCAAACGCAACAATAGTGAAGTTTACGGATTCCTGACCCTGCTCCGGCATAGGATGGGTATATGTGGCAGTGAGGTTTGAGGTGTTGTCGGCTATGGTCTCACCGTTACATTTAACCAAATAAGTCACCTTGGAAGGAATCAGCAGGTAGCTTGCATTGGTGGGTTCGGTCACCGCATCCCATGAGAGAGTGAACTCGTTGCCATCCTGTGCAACCGTGAAGTTCTCAACAGCCTTAGGGTCCCCGAAACGGGGGTTGGCATCTATATCGGTTATAAGGCTTACTTCTTCTCCAAGCGTGCAACAGAAGTGATAGGTTACCCATGACATTGGAGCCTCTGTGTCAGTGAAAATCACTTTATCACCGGGTACACCCTTAACTGTGCCAATACGCTCTTCATCATCCCTACCAACCACTACAGTTATCTCATTATCTGAGTCAATAGGTTCACCACTATTTTTGAGAGTGGGTAATGTAATTTCAAAAGATGTATTCAGAACATCCTCTACAATAGAGAAAATCGGTTCACTGACACTCGGGGCTGTCGGGGCAGCAGGATTGAGGCCTTCGCTGACTTCAATGTTATCAAAGTAGATCGCCCCCTGATTGGATGCACTCAAAACATGAAGCCCTATGTGATATTCTCCTGTTTCGGGAGCGACAAAAGTGAATGTCTCTTTTCCCCAACTCCCCCAGTTGTAAGTAAATTCTTTTGAAGACTGGATTTCTTCGGTCATATCTGTCGAACTTGCATCAGCACCGAGTTTAAATTCAACCTTATGGGTAGTGTTGGAGGAAGCCACCTTATAACGGTAATTCACAGTGTAGATGTATCCTTTTTTCAGATCAAACTTCGGACTGAATAACCAATCATCGGCGGTATTTTCCGGGGAACTTACATATTGAACACCATTGCCGTCGTAACCATAATACGATAAACTCTTTATCGTCACTTCATCGCCATTGGTGTCCTCAACTGTAAACTCTCCTAATCCTGACTCGAAGGTCTCGGTGAAGGGGAGGACTGCGGCGAGGGCGGGAAGCGCGATGGCTGCCGCAAATGCTAAGGGTAGTTTTCGTTTCATTTTACTTTTTGTTTTATGTCGTGTCTGACCGGTCTTAGCAAGCAGACCAATCAGACACGATTTATATTATTGAATATTCTTGTTTATTTCACCATCACTTTCAGGGTGCGGTCGCCTGAGCGGAGCATATAGATGCCGGGTTCCAGCGAGATGAGGGCATAGTCTCCTATTTTCTCGTTAAAGACTACGATGCCGTTCACCGTGTATATTGTCACGTCGCGTCCCCCTGCGTTCATCACGGCTATGCATCCTTCTCCTGCCTTGATGCTCATGCCGTTGGCTTCAAGAGTTCCAACACCGGAGAGGTCTGAGTTCCAGACATTCGACAGTCCGGATTCACCTTTGTCATAAACCGCAGATACATGGTAGAGATGTTTCCCTTCCGACTTAGGATCGGAGTCGATATATTCATTCTCCTCTATGGTGTCGCTATTGATGCGTTCACCGTCGCGGTAAACATTATAACCGCGGAACTCAAGCACGTCGGGATTTGCGCTCTCGTAGGTCACGTCGTCAATCAGCAGTGCGTATGTGTTGTTGGAAACGCAGTTGATGGCAAAATAGCGGGCATCGGCAGGAAGAGTGAACTCATAGCGTGTCCATTCGGAGGCCGGGACAGTTGCCGTTTCGCCTAATTGCTGGAATTCCTCCATCTTCACTTCTTCTCCGGTGGAATAGCAGAATCGGAACTGATCGAGTCCGTAGGCCGCCACAACGGTCTTAGCCATGAACGATACGGTTGAGCCTCCTTTGACTTCAGGAGAAATCAGCCAGTCGTCGTTGCTGCGTTCCGCAGCTGCGAAGCATACGGCCATCTGTTCACCGAGATAAGGGGTCCAGAGGTTACCCTTGATGCCTGCTTTCCCGGGATTGAATGCCTGGAAGGCCATCTGATAACCGGCATTGGGATACTCATAATCACCGCTTTCACTCTGCGAGTTGCTTATAGTATATGTGAGGCTTCCGTCGTTATCAACCAAAGTCCATTCACCGAAATTGGTGATTGTGAAAGGCTCGTAGGCTTCGAACCCATCGGTCACTATTCCGGAGGCATTCATATCCGGTTCATCCCAGGTCAGTGTAACGGTGCCATTGTTGACACGGCCTGTCAGGCCTGAAACGCGGGGAAGCGTGTTCACTGGCACATATACTGTGAGTGTTTCCGTTTCATTGTTGCTCTTGTCGGCATCAGCATTGAAATTGATCTTTGCCTGGTAGCTGAAATGGTTTCCTGCTTCCACGATTGAGGGGGTGATAGGGAAGGAATAAGTGCGTTCCTTGGAGAACGGCAATGCATCGCCTCCTTCCTGCTCCGCAAAGAGTTCACCATCGCGGTAGAGTTCAACTGTGAAATCTTCAGCCGGCTGCATGCCATTGTTAAACACTGTGACTACAGCATTGCGTGTGGAATTGACAGCCATCTGGTCGGGCATAGTGAATGCTGTGGCCTGAAGGTCATTGTCGGGCACGTCATGCACGGTGATGTTGTCGATGTGCATGTCATAGCTGATGTAATTATGGGTGTGGAATGCAATCTGGAAATCTTTTGCTCCCACGGCCTCCTTTAGTGGCAGGTCGTAGCGATACCAGCCGGTTCCGTTGATAAGAAGGATAGGCTTGGCGGTGAGTTGCTTAAATTCTCCGTCAATGTATGCCTCAACCTCCATGGTCTCTTTCTCTGTGGAGAAACCGTTTTCAGTGTCTGGGTTATAATAATGGTAGAACCAGAAAGAGAGCACCGGATTCTTAAGCCCTTTGACATTGATTTTGGGTGAAATCATGCGGGCTTCTACATCAAGGAAGTCGGTATATGCCACAAGCATGCCCCCGTCGTTATCCTGAGCCACCGGCTTGGGGCCGCGGTCCTTATCGTTGGAGTTATGGCTGAATGAGAAGTAGCGGCCGTAGAAACCGTTATCGTAGGGCGACGGGTTAATCACGCGCATTATCCAATCGGATGTGGTGGGTCGCTTCCCTCCTGCAAATGATTCGGCAAAGGAATCTGCGTAAGCTTGGCCGTAGGTGATGAAGTCGGTTGATAAGCCCTCTCCTGAGCCTGCGCTGTTATAGGCAGCCACGGTATAGAACTGGGAATTCTGTCCGGCTGATGTATCCACTTTTGTAGTAAAGGAGGTGCCTTCAACAGCATCGGCCACAACGTTACCCTGACGGTCGGTGATTCGGTATTTCAGCGGTTCGTAGGATATGCTTCCGCCATTAATACCGGTTTGGGGTGCGGTCCATGTTATGGTTGCGCTCTCTCCGTCGGTTGTAGCATGAACAGCATCGGACACTGCCACAGGAACATCAAGGCCTGCAAAGACGATGGCTTCAGCTGGATTTCCGTCGCCATTGGAATTGGCTCCGATAAGACGGTAAGTGTGGCTGCCTGAGGGGACGTTTGTGTCGGTCCATGTCAAAGTCTTTCCTGCGGCAAGACCGTCGGTGGCATTGAAAGTCTTGACGAGAGTCTCTCCGCGATAAAGCTTCGCATTGGTGATCTCGTCGAGCTCATTGCCGAATATGTCAACAGCCGGAGCCTTAAATGAAACGATGGTTTCATCAGCTTTCTCACCGGGAGTCACTTTGAATTCCTCAGCAAGCCCGGGTGCGGCCATCGACGGACCCTCCTCAAGGGCTACGTCGTCAAGCCAGAGCCAGTATTGGCCCTTTACGGAAATGGCATGGAAGCCGATATAATAGTTTCCATTCTCCGGCACATCGAATGTGATTACGCGTTCTTTCATCTTCTCGTCGGGCGAGAGGATGTCGGTGCGTTTCATTATTGTCTGCGAGAAATCTTCTGCGTTATATCCCTTCCCTATCTTGACTTCGAGGGTCTCAGGGTAGAGGCGGCCGCCCTGCGACTTGAAGCTCAGGCGATAGGTGCGTCCGGCCTTAAGATCAAAACCGGGAGTTATCAGCCAGTCATCGCCCGGAAGAAGGGTATGGTAGCTATACATTGCGCACTGCTTGCTCTGGTTCCAGCCCCAGATACCTTCGGTGGGCCGTGAAGTGTCTTTATTGTTATCGCGCACCACATAGGTCATATAGTCGGCCATTGTGTCGAATGTCTGAAGGTAAGGGAGGGAGGCGGGAACGCCAAGCTCCATCTCTTCGGAGACTGCCGAAGCCCCTTCAACATTCTTATTATAGCCGGTCACCTGATATGAATATCTTCTGAGCAGTGGCTCAGAAATCCGGTCGGTGAAGCTGTTGCCGGTTGCCTCGTCGGTAAGCACCTTGCCGTCGGGGAGACGGGTGATGCGATAATATATGAGAGCAGGATTGATGGCGCCCCCATGCTCGCCGGTCTGCGGGGCGTCCCAGCTGAGGGTGATGGAGCTGTCGGAAGCCTTGGTGAGCTTGAGGTTCGAAACTGCCGCCGGGCCATCGGTGCCGACATAGAAATCAAGTTTCGAACGGTCGGATTTGCCGGCAGTGGGATGTGTGGCCACCAATTCGATTGTGTGCATTCCCTGAGGCAGGGTGTAGCTGCGAGTGGTTGATGTGCCCGGAGCCATCGGGATTGAGAAGTTGAGATTCCCATCCAGATAACCGGCCACAGTGACATCACCTGAAATGGCCTCTCCGGCTTTCGTCTTTGCAGGAGCCTTAAAGCTGATTGTTCCCTCTGTGGTGCTTCCCTCGAACTGTGCAGTTATGTCTGACACCGGTTCAAGAAGAGCGATGTTGTCTTCGCGCGGAATATAGAGTGCGGCCATGGATTCTCCGTCGGGAAACTTGGATATCATGGAAGCGCCTCCGGTGGCGAGGTCGATCTGGTAGAGAGCCGATTCCTGAGTGGACCGCTCGTTTGTGGCCCAGTATAGTTTGCCGGTCTCGAAATCGAAACAGGCAGACCCGTTGTAAATCGGATTCACGCCGGTCGGGCCGACATCGGTCACCTTGGCCGTCGCCTTGTCGATCTTCACGAGGTTGCCGTCGGAATATCTCACGCCCCATATCTGGCCCATGTTGTCGGATGCAATTGCCGACATGCGAGGGATCGAGGCCACAACGGTCGGATAACCTGTGGTGAGATTATAGTCAACCAATACGTAGGTGGAAAGATTGACGTCATTGCGATCGAACGCCACTCCATAAATCTTGTCGCCCACGGGGTCGTAGGTCATGTCGGCCGCAATGGCATCGTAGGTGTCGGGCACAAGCGCATGACGTTCTATGGAATTGTCGGCAAGGTTCATCTCAATGAAATAGAGGTAACCCAGATTCCCTCCCATATCTTCGTAGTAGCTTGTGAAATATAGCTTCCCTTTGCGATATGTGCCTCCACCGTTTGCACAGAGTGTGTTGTGGATAGTGACAGGGGTCATCGTTATCGGACTTGCGGCATTGAAGGAGTATAGACCCCAGGTGATGCCGTCGGGAGTGAGCACATCCATAGAGTTGGAATGGGTGACCTCACCGTAGATTGTGGTTCCGTCGCCTTCAATGGCAGCCACTTTCTTTATCCTGTGGGCACCGTCGGGCACACCTAAGGCTAAGGAAACTGCTGTCAGGCTAAGGAGGGCCGTTGTAAGCAAATGTTTCATAAATTTATATTGTTTTAGTGTTGGATTTAATTTTAGGCGATCTGGGCGATCTGGGCTATATAGACGATATAGGCGATATAGGCGAAGTAGGCGTTTTGGGCGGATTTCACGCCTACTTCCTTTTATAGTATCACCTTATCAGCCTTATCATACCTTACCTTATCGGTCTTATCTTATAGGATCACTTTATAGGCTTTTTCTCCTATTTTGAGAATGTAGGCTCCATGAGAGGGTGTAACGGCCGATATTTGGCCGAATCCTGCCCCGATGGTGAGTCCGTTGAGATCGGAAATTACAATTGAAGTCCCTTCGGGAGCTGATATCTGAATTGAATTTCCCTTGGTGGTTATCGAGACTCCGGTTGCTATCGCGGTTTCGATTCCGGCAGAGACGGTGTGTACACCCTGGATTCCGGATTGAAGCGAACGGAAGTCGGAGTTGACAGCAACCACTGAATAACCATAATCTGCATTCTCTGAAAGATTGGAGAATCTGTAGAAATTTTCACCCTCCGTGTCGAGTGATGCAAAATCGGCTAATGGTTGGTAGTCAACAATGCCGCCGTAGCCTATTCTTACATTGTCAATGGAAACCGAACCTCCTGATGGGGCGTGGAATATCAGTCGGACTTTTGTGATGCCGGCAGGAATTTCCTTCATTTCAACAGTTGCACCGCCAGCGACGGAGGCTAATGGGGAAACTGACTTGAGCGACTGCCATTCGTTTCCGATCAGGCCCTCTATTTCTATTGAGCCGTCATTTATGTTGGACGATGCGCGATACCAGAAGCCAAGGGTGCGGATTCCTGCCGTGAATGATCCTGTTGTCAGATTTGAACCATCAGTTGTCATGCGGATCGAGGGAGTCTCGACTGCGTATGAAGAGCGACCGTCGAAAGAGGCATCAGTGCTCCATCCTTCGGGGAGAAGGCGGTTGGAGAAATCAGACTCCATTAGGAATGGCTCGCCTAAATCAAGCTTATAGAGGCTGATTTCATAGGTGTCGGCGTCGTCAAGCTTTTCCCAGTTAGCTACGAACGAGTCGGCTGATATCTCTGAGGCCGGAAGTAGTTTCACGGTCTTGTAGTCGAGAGTGGGATCAAGAGTGGTGACCTCGATTTCATTTGAATCGGGGGAATAGAAACGGCCGTTGGTTGCCGTGACGGTGTAATAATAAGTGGTGGCAGGATTAAGTCCGCTGATTTCAAAAGATGTGACATCGCCGACCTCGCGCTTGAGGAATCCGTCGAGATACTTCTTGACTTCCTGACCGTTTTCCGATACCTTGCGATAAACGCTCAGGAGATAGCCGGTGGTTTTGGGAATAGGATTCCAGGCGGCTGTGAATCCTCCGGCCTTTATATCGGTGGCTTCGGTGGCAACAAGAGGGTCGAAGATATTCTCTCCCCCTTTGAATGCAAACGACACAACGCCGTCAATATCCATTATGTCGGTGATTGGAGAATGAAGTGGCAGGCCGCCCCATGTCTTCATGGACGGGACAGAGTTGTCAGTAAATTCGGTCACTCCCGATGTGCCCGGGAAAGCATCTCCTGCTCGTGAATAATCGCTCTGCTCGTTGTCAGCTTCAACGATATCCACATACTGCTTCTCGATATTCACTATATTCAGGCTCCACATCTGAGGGTCGAAATCGATGTGCCACACGAGGAGGCCGTGGCCCGGGATGTATTCGTCCCACCCTTTCTGCTGACGGTTTTCAAGGATATAATATTCCGACTTAACGGGAGTGGGGAGGATATACACGTCGTCGTATGCCCCTATCTGTGAGGCTGGGAACATGCTCACGTTGCGTGGTGCGGAAAGGACTTTCGGCTCTATCCAGCCCAGGCAATAACGCTCGTAACCGGTATGATAGGGAGGTGTGTGACCTTGATTGTTATATGAGCCGTGATCCATAAGCGACCACTCTCCGGGAGTGAAGGCGCTTGTATATAAGGTGGAATAAAGGTCGGGAAGGCCGAGGACATGGGAAAATTCATGGCAGAAAACGCCTATGCCCGCCAGTTTCGCACCCTGACCGTCTGAGAGTTCATTGGAGGTGGCATAATGGTTTATTAGCTTGCCATTCATGTAAATCTCCATCTTTAGGTCATCGTGGATATTCCAAGAGTGAGGCCAGATGGAATTGGCGGCTCCGCCGTCGGCTTCGCCATATCCGGCATAAAAGATATAGATGTTATCGACTATGCCGTCGTTGTCGGTATCATAATTGCTGAAATCTATCTGGTCTTTCAGAAGCTCAACGGCATGGGGAATCATTTCATAGGGGCGCGCATCATTCCCTGTTTGGTCGTTCGCGCCATAATAGCTCATGTTGTAGGGCAATTTCACCGGCCCGTAAACATCAAACTGAGGTGAGAACTGACCATTGGAACTTGCTATAAAATAATCGCGTGCAGAGCCTGTGGCTCCATATTCCGAGAATCCCTCCTCGTTGAGCATGCGGCCGAAAAGATTGCGTGGCTCCGGGAGTGTGAACGACACGTCTTGAAATTCAACCAATATTGCCAGGCATTTCGGCGACCCTTGGGTGGGGAAGGTGCAAAGCGTGGATTCCTCCGCAACCTTGGCCGGTGACTTCTTGGCCATTCGGGCTCTTTGGCGGCGTTCTGATATTTCAAAAGGTGTGGTTTTATTGAAGGATGCGAGAAGAACCTGTTCATCTGTATCGCGCAGGGCGGGCATTGAAGCCAGAATGTCAGATTCCTTGAGATTATCGCCGTTGGGCAATGCATAGCGGAATAGTCCGTCGTCACCGCGCAAGAGCATATAGCCGTCGGGGGTGACATAGTAGTGGTTTCGTTCGTCACCGCGGAGGAAAACTTCAATCCGTTCTCCCCCGTTGTCAAAGCTCAGGAGTCCGGGCTTAGCAGGAACAGCGTGGGCAATATTTACCCCCCCCATTGCGATAAAAGCGGATGCAATGAGGAATCCTGATGCAAATCTTTGTAGCTTTTGAATGATCATATATGTCAGGTTTTAATCAATAATTGAAATTTGTTCGGAAACAATTGCATTAACTGACAAATTGCAATTGGATAACCCATATTTCACTCTTTTCAGGAGTCAAGTTGTAATTTTGCAAAGATATAATGAAAAATAAAGCAGTCAAACCGTATTTTTTGACCTAAATCAAATAATTGATATTTATTATTTCGTTTTTATAAAAAATAAGTAAATGGACCTTGAATAGTTAAAAAATATGTTGCGAAATAATAAACGCTACACAGAGGTTTGATATTTTGCCGGACCGAAAAATAGTTTCGTAATTATTTCGTGCCAAAGTGTTTTGACTATTTGCTAAATCAACAGCCTATGTTTTCCGAAAGCCACATACCAAAGACCCTCCGACAGATATTGTCGCAGTATTTCACGCCTCCGGAAGAGCTTGTGAGGGAGTTTGAGAATGCCGCCCGCCTGGTTGAGGTGAGGAAGGGAAAGGCGATAGTGCGTCAGGGGGTGATGTGTGACGACTTTGTATTCAACAAGCAGGGGCTATTCCGCGTAAGCCATGTTGCCGACGGGAAAGAGGACACGGTGCTCTTCGGCACGTCGGGCGATGTATTCACCTCCCTCCATTCATACTATGCCGGCGAACCTTCGATTTTCTCCCTGGTTGCTGTTGAGGATTCTGAGGTTTGGCTGGTGAGTTACCGGATGATGCGGCAGCTTGAGGCTCGTTATCCGGCTATGGTGAAGTGGATGCACGACCTGTTGATAGAGCAGATGTACGGATTTGAGAAACGTTACCTGTTCTTCAGCAACAAGTCGGCA
Organism: uncultured Porphyromonadaceae bacterium; assembly: GCA_947178165.1. Classification (GTDB taxonomy): domain Bacteria; phylum Bacteroidota; class Bacteroidia; order Bacteroidales; family Muribaculaceae; genus Lepagella. The sequence goes on from CAMWXH010000049.1 coordinate 13,768, forward strand.
GAAGAGCGGTTCCTTAACTTCTTGAGGATTCATAGCGTATCGTTGAGACGCGCATCTGTGAAATATATATCAAGCATTGTGCCATTGAAATTCATAGCGCAATATCTTAAGATAACGCAGTCCACGCTTTCGAGGTTGCGTAAAAAGCTTGTGGGGCAGGGCTAAATGACATCTTTTTATGCTCAAATTAAATAAAATTGAATAAAAAATAGCGGAAATATTTGCACAGAATAAAAAAAGTTTGTAATTTTGCCATTGCAAGTCGCAAGATTTGTTGAGTTTGAGTTATAGATCAGGAAGGGTGGGTGAGTGGCTGAAACCACCAGTTTGCTAAACTGACGTAGGAGCAATCCTACCACGAGTTCGAATCTCGTCCCTTCCGCACGATCCGCGGTGACGGCCCTTGAGTAAGGCAGTTACCGCGGATTCTGTTTTATGTAAGCCTCCGGAACTCATGTCGAAAGTCGAAAGGGGAGAACAATTGAATGTTAGTGGTTGCAAAAATGATTTACAGAGTTATAAAAACGGTTCCCATTAAAATCGTGGGAACCGCTTCAGGTTGTATTTTGATTCACTAAAGGCTGAACTCAAGAAGTTCATGGCCAAGTGAGTGCAGGGCGTTCTGAATCTTCTCCTTTGCCTGCTTTCTCGGTTTGGAGATTCCTTTTGCGTAGTTCCATAGCTGTTTCTGATTGATTCCGGTAAGTCTTTCCAGGGCTGAATTAGTGAATATTCCCTGATAATAGCAAAGCAGCGACTGTGTGTCATAGTGCCATTCTATGGGCCAATTCTCCCTGATGGGTTCCGCCCATTGGTCTTCAGGGGTAATCTCCTTGTAGATGCGGATTGCTTCAATCACATCCTTTTTTACCTCTGCAACCGTATCACCGGAAGCATATATTCCCTCGCAATTCTCCGAATATCCTCCAAAGGAATCTTCGCTTGCGCAAATGTTGATGATAAGCTTGTTGACCATAGTAGTTCCGAGTTATGTTAACCAATCCAATATAAAAGTTCTCTTCTTGTAAATCTTTTAAAAGAGATGGGGTCAGACCCCCATCTCTTTGCAAAGCCTTCGCCTCATCGGCTCGGGAATCTCCTTACTTCCATGGTAAGGAACGCTTTTGTTGGGAAAGCCCGGCTTGGCATAGATCTTATGGCTTCCTTCCTGCCGGATCTCAACCCAACCCGATTTTTTAATAAGCCTGTGAAATTCTTTATATTTCATAGCTTTCGTTATTAAAAACATGGCAAAAATAGGAAATATTTCTATTATTTACAAGCATTAATGGAAATATTTCTATTATTTAATATATTAATATCCCTATTAACAAAAAAAGCAAATATACGGCCGGCTATAATGCCAGAAGAGATATTCTATTAATTTGGAGAATACATTCCATAAAAGTTTTCTTAATGGCAGCGTAAAAAAAAGAAATGCGTTTGTAGTGAACCAAATTAGCAAGTAGTTCCTTATTTATAGTGTAAGTATTTATTAATGAAAAACACAAGATTATGGATATAAGGAATTTGTCGAAAAAGGGAGTTTTGGTTATTGTATGTGTCGCATCGCTATTTGCTACTACAGGATGCACGGCTCTTAAAAATACTTGGAATGGCATGTCGCAGACCGGTCAGGGCGCGACGGCCGGTGGTGCCGCCGGTGCCGCTGTCGGCGCTGGTGTAGGCGCGCTGATAGGCGGAGGTAAAGGCACTTGGATCGGTGCGCTTGTCGGAAGTGCCTTAGGTGCCGGGACCGGTGCTGTGGTCGGCAACGAGATGCAGAAGCAGAAGGCCCAGCTGGAAAAGGAACTTGACGGTCTCCGTGCCAAGGAGGCCGGAAATGAAGCCGCCCTCAACGATATAAAGCTGGAGATGGTGAAAGACAGCAATAACCTTGATGCCTTGAAACTTGTGCTTGGCAATTCAGTGCTTTTCAATACGGGGAGCTACCAGCTTTCCCCTGCGGCACAGTCGGCCTTGGCAAAAGTGGCTTATAACCTCGGTCAATTCCCTGATACTGATGTCACGGTAGTGGGTTATACCGACAACACGGGTACAGAGGCTCTGAACAATAAGCTTTCACTCGAACGCGCAGATGCAGTTAAGGATTACCTTATAAATGCCGGAGTCTCCGCAAATCGTCTCACTGCAATCGGCCGGGGCTGGAACGACCCGGTGGCTTCCAACAGCACGGCAGCAGGACGCGCCCAGAACCGTCGTGTCGAAATCTATATCACTGCCAACAAGCAGATGATCCAGAATGCGGAAAGGATGTAATGAAAAAATATTGACGACATATAGAAACACGGTTGCAGATGGCATCGGGGAAATCTCCGGTGCCATCTTTTATTGAATGAGGCCTTAACAAATTGCTATAATTATTGCAAAAAATAATAATTATATGTATATTTGTGTTCTATTACAAAGAAAAAATGCATATTGCGCCCTTAGAATGGTGCAACAAATAATTATCCATAATTTAATTGCTTATGACTAACCTGAAGAAAACATCTCTGATCTTCGGTCTTGCGGCAGGAACCCTCGTTACATCTTTGGCATTCGCCCAAAGAGGTAACGTTGAAGGCGCGCGCCGGTTTTCAGAATCTCAATCAGTCAACGCACGGCATTTCAATCCGCTACTGCCGACCCGGTCGCACAATCGGGAGAAACCGTCAAAAAGATTTTTCACTCCGGCGCAGAATCCATTCCGGAGAACTGTTCCAACGGCAGGCCCAAGACGCGTGGCTGATGCCAAGGCTCTTGCACCGAGCGAAGGGCTCTCCCTGCGAGGTTCGGTGATCAGCACCTGGTCGTTCATTAATTCACCCGGCCTATATTATGTCCCTTATGTTGCAGATGAGGCGTTTGTCCCGGTTGAAGGGGCCGCTATTGTGGCGGAATATGGGGCATACGACGATGGTCAGGGAAAGTATTATATGCCTTGGCTTGAAGATTGGGGCATGATATCCTTCCCGCATCTTACCGTCTATAGCACCGATACCTGGGAGGAGATCGATTGGCCGGAGTGTGAACACAGCATCCTCTGCACCGACAATGCCACCGACCCCACCACCGGCGACGTATATGGCTGCTATTACAGCTATAACGAGAATGATGAGTTGGTATTGGCCTGGGCTAAGGCCGATTATAAGCTCGGCATGAGCGAGCCTTTGAGAGTGCTTGGCGAGAATGAACAGGTGTATGGCGTGGCCTGCAATGCCGATGGCCAGTATTATTGCATACTCGGCGACGGAAGCCTCATGAAAGTGGATAAGGCCACCGGAAACTTCTCCAAGATAGGAGATACAGGCCTGAGGCCCTATTATTCTACGAGCGCAACATTCGATGACAAGTCGGGCAACATAATATTCAGTTATGCCCCTGCAACCGGCAAGAGTTCACTCTGGATCATCGATCCGGCAACCGCTTCGGCCTCCTTGCTCGTGGAATATGTGGAAAACGAGCAGATAACCGCTTTGGAAGTGGTGAAACCGGAGGCTGACGACCTTGCTCCTGCGGTGCCCGAGCTTACGGCGGATATCCCCAACGGAGGGATGGAACTGACCTATTCAATCAAGATGCCCTCCGCGCTTTTCAACGGAGACCCTGCCAATGGCCCGCTCCACTGGGTTCTCTCACTTAACGGAGAGGAGAAGGAGAGCGGTGAGTCAGCTTTCGGCGGCAACGTGTCCGGATCCCTCACGCTTGAGAATGAGGGGGCACACCTTCTTACTGCATACGTAACTAACGAAGCAGGGCGCAGTCCGGTGGCCAAGATGACACTTATCAATGGTACGGGCACTCCCACCGCGCCTGAAGGGCTCAGCGTATTCAATTTCGGAGGAGGGGAGATAAGCCTTTTCTGGGAGGCTGTCACCGCCTCGGCCGATGGCGCATATATAGATCCCGAAGCCATCACCTACACCGTGAAACGTAACGGCGAAACAGTAGCAGAAGGGCTGGCCGACACCTGGTTTGACGACAAGGTCACCATTCCCGACACATTTGTCAAGCTAACCTACGAGGTCACAGCGCATTATGAAGATAAAACTTCAGAACCCGCTACCGGCTCTACAGGGATCGGCTTCATAACGCCGCCTTATTCAAGCCGTCTTGATGCTTCGCAGGGCGATACAGATTCAGGCCTTTACTCCTTCCTTGATGAAAATGGCGATAACAGCACTTGGTGGTTCTCTCCAAGCTATGGCTCATTCATCTATGATTACAACAACGAGAATGCCGGCGACGACTGGCTATTCTCTCCGGCATTCCATCTGGAAGCCGGAAAGAAATATGAGCTTACGTATAGCGTAGCGGGCAATAGCACCTTATATACAGAGCGCTACGCTGTGTCCATGGGGCTTGCTCCCACTGCTCAGGCAATGCGGACAGAACTTCTGCCTGCCACCGAAATATCCACCGAGCGCTATGAGCCGATTGTGAAAACTCTCACAATCGAACCGGCCACAGAAGATAACTACTATATCGGCTGGCATGCGCTGAGCGATCCGGGGATGTTCCAGATTCATATACGCGAAATCTCCCTCTCGGCTCCATTGACCGCAACATCTCCTGCTGAGGTGAAGGATATAATTCTTGAGCGCAATAAGGATGGCAATCTTCAAATGAACGGAAGCTTCACGGCTCCATCTGTGGATATCAGCAGCAATGCATTGACTGGAATCGGGAAAATTACCGTAATCCGCGAGGGGAAGGCGGAACCGGTTGCCATCTTCAGCAATCCTCAACCGGGCGCGACCTTGAAGTTTGAAGATAACGACTTTCCGGCCGCAGGCACTTACACCTATAATTTCATTACAGAAAGCTCGGATGGCACTCCCGGCCGTGCGGTAAAGGCTTCTTTGTTTGTAGGGCCCTACGCACCGGAGAGTGTGCCTGTGGTGAATATGGTGGAGGAATCTACCCCGGGTAAGGTTAAATTGAGCTGGGATGCTCCGATGAAGGATATTTCCGGCTATCCCCTCAAGGAGGAGAACCTGAGCTATATGGTTTATGTGGCAGGTGAATACGGCATAGCTGAACCGATCCTTGAACAGCCCACGGCCCAGCGTTCGCTATCGATAGAAGTCTGCAAGCCCGATGAAATGGAATTTGCCGTATTCTTCGTATCAGCCTTCAATATGGGTCTTGAGTCGGAGAGCCTCACCCGTTCGCCGATGATTCCTGTTGGAAAAGCTGAAACGCTTCCCTATCTGCACAGCTTCACCGAATCCGACCTCGATGCTCATCTTATCGGTTATGTCAGCCAGAGCGGAACTTACGGTTCCATCAGCCTTGGCACGCCTGAGAATGACCAGATCCCGTCGGCCGATGGTGATGACAAATTCCTTGTGGCCACTCAGTATGAGCCGGGCGCCACGCTCGACTTCTTCACGGGAAAGATCGACCTTACGGGCACCGAACATCCGGCATTAACATTGCGTCATTACAAATGGTCTGACGCGGATGCCAACAAATTCAGCATCTATGCCATCTTGGCCGATGGCAAAACCGTTGACCTCGGAACTACCGACCATTCTGCCGGCGGCAACATAGGGTGGAACGTCACTGTCTGCCCGCTTGAGAAAGTGAAGGGCCAGATTGTGGAGCTGGCAGTTTCTGCCCTCTTCATGACCCACACCTCAATGCCGTTTGACGCATTAAGAATAGCCGAAATGCCTGAATATGACTTGGCCGCTACATTCGTTTCTGCACCTTCAAGGATCGAGGCAGGGAAAGAGTTCGTGGCTTCAGGTTCCATATCCAATATGGGCAGCAAGAAAGCTGAATCATATAAAGTTGAACTTCTCATAAATGATGAAGCTGTGGCTTCTCTTGAAGGCGCCTCCCTTGCCTCTGGCGAATCTGCGCCAATTCAGATGCGTCACACGCTCAGTCCGCTCGCCTCGGGAACCCAGAAGATTCAGCTCCGCGTCAATATGGATTCCGATTCCGACGCAACTAACGACGTCTCGCCTGCAGTGACTCCGACATTGGTTGAATCAGCCCTCCCTGCAGTGACCGACCTCAAGGCCGTCGAGACACCCGAAGGGGTATCGCTTTCATGGACCGAGCCAGGAACTGCCGGATATGGAGTCAAGGAAGCGGAAGACTTCGAGGATGCAGAAGCGTGGACAGGAGAGGTTGACGGCTGGACGATGCTTGATATCGACGACCAGCAGATAGGCACGCTCGAAGGAGCATCGATGCCAGGTGCAGTGGCTATGCGAACCCACCATTCCTTCTTTGTATTCGACAGTTCGAGCGACGACATAACCTACTACAATCCTGCTCTCGAATATCTCGTGAAAGGGAATTCAGGCAGCAAGAGCCTTGTGGCCATGTATATCCTTAACCCCTCTGTGGCACAGGATGACTGGGCAATCTCGCCCCTGCTCAGTGGTGAAGCTCAGACAATAAGCTTCTATGCCCGCAGCTTCCATCCCGATTATCTCGATCACCTTGAAGTTCTTTATTCAACGAAAGATTCAACTGATCCTGCAGATTTCGTATCGCTCTGCGAGAACGGGCCGTTTGAGGTGCCGCAGTTGGTCGATGCCATCGGAAACGCCATCTACCAGCAATATGAGTTCAAGCTTCCGCAGGGCGCAAAACGATTTGCACTCCGTGTTTATAACGAAGGAGGCAACGGCTTCATGCTGATGATTGATGATGTCAAGTTTGATCAGGCTAACAAGGAATTGTCAGTTGACCATTACGATGTTTACCGCAACGGCATCTGCATCAATCCTGGACCGGTGGTTGAAACAGGCTATCTTGACGCAACTGTTCCGGCCGGAACGCACACCTATAACGTAGTGACCGTTTATAACCGAGGTATGTCTGGAGCATCCAACAGTGCGCTCCTCACAGCCTCCGGCATAGATAGCATCCTTCCTTCCGGCATTCAGGTAACTGTAGAAGGGAAAGAGATAGTAGTCACCAATTGTGCCGCCTCCATCCCGGTAATGCTCACAGCCGCCGACGGGCGTAAGCTCTACTCCGGACATGGCGATTGCCGCATACCCGCCGACACCGGCATCTATTTCCTCACGATAGGCGACAAGAGCATCAAGCTGATGGTGAAGTAACCATTGAATAAATCTCAGAAAGATTCAGTAAACCTCTGATAAATCTGTAATAAAAGATCTATAATAAAGGCTCCATTCCCGCTGTTTGAAGGGATGGAGCCTTATTTAATGATAGACTATTCTATTGTAAGCATTAACAGAAGTACACCTTTTGGAGGTTGCAGTGAGGTTGTAACTTTG
>CAMWXH010000050.1 GCA_947178165.1 uncultured Porphyromonadaceae bacterium
GGATTATAGATATATTTTTTAATATATTACATCTCCTTTTTGTTTTTTAATATAAAAGGATTAAATTTGCATAGATTTCTTTAAGAAAGTTATCTCAGACAATCTATGATTTTAGAATTTTCAATATCAAATTTCCGCTCAATAAAGGAAGCTCAGACAATATCTTTCCTTGCTGACTCCAGCAAGCATCTGGAGGATGTATATGTTGTGAAGATCGGAAAATACCGCATATTGAAAATGATATCTCTATTTGGAGCAAACGCCTCGGGAAAAAGCAATTTAATCAAAGGATTCTCTCTTCTTAGAAGATTGGTGCTCCATCCTGCCAAGAATAGAACCTCTAAGATTAAATATGAGACATTTTATCTCGACGAGAAATGGGAAAAAGGGGATTCCGAGATAGAATTGAATTTTATTTGTGGCGAATACCGTTACCTTTACTATGTAAAATTTAATAATCAGTTTATTCTTGAAGAGAAGCTTAGTTGCCAAGGTATAGAGGATTTAAGGGCACATAAGGTGTTCGATCGTACCACTGATACTGAGAAAGAATTCTCTTCTATTGTTTGGGGAAGCAAATACCGTTCATCAATGAGTGTGAAGGGTCTTGAATCCGGTCTTCTCCCGAACAGGACAATTTTTGGTGCATATCAGACAACCAATGTAGATATTCCTTGGCTTAAGTCCATTGTGGATTGGTTTGAGACCTATATGCTTCCCAATATTCATCCTCATGACCAAAACCTTACTGATTATATTTCAAAGAAAACAGTTGAGAAGGAGATTAGTCAGGAACTCCTTATCCGGGAATTACAGAAAGCCGATATTGGAGTCTCATCATTAACTCTGGAGGTGGAAAAGAGGCCGCTTCCGAAGGAATTGGTGGAACATATCCTAAAAGATGATGATACGCCTGCAGAGATAAGGGATAGAATTTCCGCCGACCCCACTACTACTGACTATAACATTAAGTTGATTCATAACGGGGAGAATGGGGGAGTGGCATTTGAATTTGAGGATGAATCTGAGGGTACGCAGAGATACTATGAACTTTCAGGTATTCTTCTAACTCTTGTCCAGACTCCTCATTTCTTAGCAGTTGATGAACTGGAATGCCGTCTGCACCCGGATCTCTACAAGCATTTTATCATATCTTTTCTTGCCAACAGTAAAACATCTCAGCTTATTTTCACCACCCATCTACGTGAATTTCTCTATGATTCCAACATCTATAGGGATGATTCCGTATGGTTCACTGAAAAAGGCGCAAAGGGCGATACTGAGGTATTCTGTCTGGCAGACTTTGACAAGGAGGTACTTGATCCCAAAGTTAACCGTTTTTTTGCATATCGTGCCGGACGCTTCGGAGCTGCACCGGTCTTAGGCGATACCCGCATCACCACAAAAGAATATGACAGCGAAGAGTAGAAACAGACGAGCCATTAGGCCAGTTAGAAAAGCTATTGATGCTGTCGCTGTTATAATTGATGGCGAGACTGAGGAGTGGTATATTAAACAGGTAAAGGTAAAATATAATCCTTCCGTAACACGTACCTTAAAAATAAGTCCAGAATTCCCCGAGAAAAAGTCGGTAAAGGAATTGTTCAATCTTGCAAAAGTACTAATAGAAACGGAGACATACACCAGAGTGTTTCTGATAGTTGATCTTGATGAGGTGCTTAAGAGCCACTCTGAATGGCAAGCCTTCCGGAATCTATATAATAAATCTCAGAATCCTTCAAAGAGTTATCAATGGATGAAAAAACTTGAAGTGATAGTGAATACTCCATGTCTTGAGTATTGGTATCTGCTTCACTTTAAGAAAACCACACGATTCTTTGAAGATTATGCACGTTTAAAGCCTGAGCTTCGTAAGATTCCGGAATTAGCAGGATATGAAAAGACTGAAGAATACTACAATAATACCCCCCAGATCTATAACCGTTTATTTCCCTATTTGACGACTGCCCGCTCCAACGCCTTTAAGTTTGATGTAGAGAAAGCAGCAGTGCAAGGGTGTTCGGAAATGTATAAGATTTTTGATTATATCGATGAAAGAGCCGAGAAGCTTTTTCCGTTAGCCTGACAATAAATTTAGCAAGCAATTTATCATCTGTGTGTAATTATATTACCGCAATACAAGTTTATTCCATGAGTTTTGGAGAAGAACCTGGGGGTTAATTTATTTTCTTATCTTCTCCGTGAAATAATCCATTCAGTATCTGGAAGTCAATTCCCCTCTGCTGAAGATATTTTATTAAATTCACTATATATGAGAGATAGAATATATCTTTGCCTTGCTCACATGAGCGGCAAGGAGCAGGATTATATTAAGGAGGCGTTCGATACCAATTGGGTGGTGCCGATGGGTCCGAATGTGAATGCCTTCGAAAAAGATCTTGAGAATTTTGTGAACAAGAGGGTGGAGGTAAACCCTGAGACCGGAAAGCTGGAGGAGGAGATTACCCCGCTTGATAAAAAGGTGGTCTGCCTGAGCGCAGGAACGGCCGCGGTGCATCTCGCGCTTATTGCCTGTGGCGTGAAGGCCGGTGACGAGGTTCTGGTGCAGTCGTTCACTTTCTGCGCATCGAGCCATCCGATCACCTATCTTGGAGCAACTCCCGTTTTCATTGACTCAGAAAGGGAGTCGTGGAACATGGATCCCGATTTGCTGGAACTTGCAATCAAAGATCGCATAGAGAAGACCGGAAAGAAGCCGAAGGCTATCATTCCGGTCGCTTTGTATGGTATGCCTTACAAGATTGACCGTATAATGGAGATTGCCAATAGATATGAGATCCCGGTTATTGAGGATGGTGCCGAAGGGTTCGGATCGCTGTTCAACGGTCAGTCGCTTGGCACTTTCGGTGAATATGGAGTGCTTTCCTTCAACGGCAATAAGATGATCACTACTTCAGGAGGCGGAGCCCTAATATGTCCGGATGCGGAAAAGGCTCGCGAGATACTGTGGTATGCCACGCAGGCGCGTGAATCATACCCCTATTATCAGCATGAGGCAATCGGGTATAACTATCGCATGAGCAATATTTGCGCCGGGATCGGGCGTGGACAGATGACTGTGGTTGATGAGCATATCGCGCATCATAAGCATGTTCAGGAGCTTTATTGTGAGTTGTTGAAGGATGTGAAGGGGATAACAATGCATGGTAATCCCGGGCCGGAGTTTGATTCCAATTTCTGGCTCTGCACGGCCACAATTGACCCCAATTTAAAGGTCAAGGGACAGGAAGAGGCGTATAAGCAGGTTGTTACAGGAGCTGTAGGCGGAGCCGCGGGAGTGACCCACGCCGCATCAACTGCTGTTACGGATTGCCAGCCTAATGCGAACGTTGAAGCCTTACGCGTAGCTCTCGACAAGGCTAATGTTGAGGCTCGCCCCCTGTGGAAGCCTATGCATAAGCAGCCGGTATATAAGGATGCCCCGGCCTATACAAACGGAGTAAGCGAGGGGCTCTTCGCGGTAGGACTTTGCTTGCCGGCCGGCCCATACGTGTCGGATGAGGATGTGAAATATATTGTAGATACTATCAAGGAGAATATTTTATAGGCTAACTAAGCAATTTTGCTAATGCTATTATATGAAAGCCGCAAATGGGGAAACCCGTTTGCGGCTTTCAGTTTTATTTCACTTTTTATGCAGGAATATAGTGCAGAATAAAAAAATTGTTGTATCTTTGTAAAACTCTCCTAAATTGTCAGCTTATTTTTTCGGAATCTTGATCACGTTTCGATGTGAACTGGCCTCAGCTTATGATTTTATGAATTCTTTTAAAAAACTTGCAAATTGGTATTTCTCGAGAGCGGCATTGCCCTATTGGAGCATTCTGATTCTCGACTGCATGTTTGTGGTTTTTGCCGGTCTGTTGGCATACGCTGTGCATCACGGATCAGTGCAAACCCTCAACGTGCTCGGATCACTATCTATCACTATGTGTATCTTTTTGGCTGCATTCCTTGTCTCCTTCAGGGTGTTCCATACATATAACGGAGTGATAAGGTATTCCTCTTTTTCCGATCTATTGCGGATTGGTTCGGCTGTCGTCCTGGCCGTGGTGATAGGGGCAGTTGTATTGCTTCTGCTTGGCACCCAAGATTGGCTGGTATCGTTCGGCTATGCCGATATCATCCTTATGGGGCTCTTTGTCATCGCTTTTATGTGGACGGTGAGAGTATGGGTAAAGACCATCTATGAGCAGTCGGTGAAACGTCCTGATTCAAAGAAAGCATACATTTTCGGCGTAAAGACGGGAGGTGTCGCTTTGGCAAAGAACATACGTTCGGCAGAAGATTCGCCATACGTCCTCGACGGTTTCGTGAGTTCGGAGGAAGATATGGAACATCGCATACTTATGGGTGTGAAAGTTCATCCTTTCGATATGTCGTTGCCGGAGAAGATGAAACACAACAAGGTCTCTACCCTTATCGTGTCGCCGTTCATGATGGATGAATTGCGGAAGAACAGCATTTTGGTTGATGAGCTTATTGCGGAGGGGATAAAGATTCTCGTTATGCCTCACGCCCGCGAATGGGATGGCAAGACAGACCTTAAGGTTGCCGATCTGCATCCGGTGAATGTGGAGGACCTTCTTCCGCGTGAAAAGATTGAAGTGGATATGGAAGCGGCAGCCAGGCTTCTTCACAATAATGTGGTGATGATTACCGGAGCTGCCGGAAGCATCGGCTCTGAAATGGTAAGGCAGATTGCCACCTATTCGCCGTCAAGAATGGTGCTGGTGGATCAGGCTGAAACGCCGATGCACGACATCCGTCTTATGATGAAAAACCAATGGCCCGACATCAAGGCTGAAACCATAGTTGCAGATATTGCCGACAAGAAGATGATGGAGCGGATTTTCGAAGAATACCGTCCTGAATATGTATTCCACGCCGCTGCATACAAGCACGTTCCCATGATGGAGGATAACCCTTACGAGGCGGTTGTAAATAATGTTGACGGCACAAGGATAATCGCTGACCTTGCAGTGAAATATGGCACAAAGAAATTTGTGATGGTCTCTACCGACAAGGCTGTGAATCCTACGAATGTGATGGGATGTTCGAAGCGTATCTGCGAGATATATGTTCAGAGTCTCGACAAGGCCATTAAGGAGGGGAAGGTTAAGGGAGACACCCAATTTGTAACCACCCGGTTTGGAAATGTCCTTGGTTCAAACGGATCGGTTATTCCGATTTTCCAGGAGCAGATCAAGAAAGGAGGTCCAATAACCGTGACGCATCCCGACATAATAAGGTTCTTCATGCTTATACCCGAAGCCTGCAAGCTTGTGATTGAAGCGGGCACGATGGGGAAAGGCGGCGAGATATATGTATTCGATATGGGCGAGCCCGTGAAGATTGTGGATCTTGCAAAACGGATGATACAATTTAGCGGAGCAAAGGATATAGAGATAAAGTTTACCGGTCTTCGCGACGGCGAGAAACTCTATGAGGAGGTTCTCAATGACAAGGAGATAACTCTTCCAACTTTCCATCCCAAGATTAAGGTGGCAAAAGTGAGGGAATATGAGTTTGAAATTGTGAGGTCGCAGATTTCAGGACTGGTGAATGGAGCCTCAGAGGATGATGATATGCAGATTGTGGCCAAGATGAAGAAGATAGTTCCTGAATTCAAGAGCCAGCATTCGAAATATCAGGTTCTTGACTGACAGAAATTAACCTTATCGACCGATAGAAAACTCTCACCTCAAATGATTGAAATGAAACTCCTCAATATAGAAATTTAGTATTAACCCTATTACCTAATTCATGAAAATATGGAAATATTATTAATTGTATTCCTTATTGGAATCTTCGTACTCGCGTTGCTTGTTGCGAGCGCTGTCATTTCAAGAGTCCGCAACAATTCTACAAATCTGCTCAGTGATTTTGACCGCATGAGCTGTCATGGTCACAGTTTGAATAATTAGAAACGAAGCAACATTGACCCCTGTATGAAATTAATGAGGGAGCACCGTCAGGTTGCTCCCTCTATTAGTTATTAAAGCCTCTGTTAAGCCTTTATTAGCGTTTGTTATGCCTTTCATTGTGGCATTCTTATCACTTCAATGACCATTCCACACCGTTCTTAGTGTCTTTCACATTGAATCCGAGTTCGGAAAGTTTGTTACGGATAAGATCGGATGTGGTCCAATCCTTTGCTTCCTTGGCATTCTTCCTGATATCCATGAGGAGATCCACGGCACCTTCGTAAGGCTTGAGGTCTGAAGTTGTTTCATCAGTTCCAACCCTTATGCCAAGCAGATCCACAAGCATCACATTGAAGAGATCCTTCAATTTGTCGATATCCTCCCCGCTAAGTTTCACGTTTCCATCTGTAGCGGAATTGATAATCTTGCCCGCCTCAAATAGAATTGCAATAACCATCGGAGTGTTGAGGTCATCGTCCATTGCTTCATAACACTGAGCCATAAAATCCGGAACTTCGACTGTCGATTTCTCAGCCGGTTTAAGATTCTGCAGGCGACGGTAAATGTCGGTCATTTTCTGCAAGGCCTTCTCGGCAGCCTGAAGGGCTTCATTGGAGAAATCCACGGTGGAGCGATATTGCGCCATAAGGATGAAGAAGCGTATCACCATCGGAGAATATGGCTGGGTGAGGAGCGGATGAGAGCCTTCGAAGAACTGTTCAAGCGTGATGAAGTTATTGTAAGACTTGCCCATCTTCTTGCCGGCAATGGTGATCATGTTATTATGCATCCAATAGTTCACCGCCTCGTGTCCCTGAGCCGCAACGCTCTGCGCAATCTCGCACTCATGATGAGGGAACATCAGGTCCAAGCCGCCGCCATGGATATCAAATCTCTCGCCGAGATATTTTTCACCCATAGTGGAGCATTCAAGATGCCAGCCCGGGAAGCCTTCACTCCATGGAGAAGGCCAATGCATGATGTGTTCGGGAGCGGCTTTCTTCCAGAGGGCGAAATCGAGAGGATTATGTTTCTCCTCCTGGCCGTCAAGGGTGCGGGTATTGTTCTGCATCTCCTCGATGTTGCGTCCTGAAAGCTTGCCATAATTATGGTCACGGTTATATTTCTCCACATCGAAATATACCGATCCGCAGCTTTCGTAGGCATATCCGGCATCAAGAATCTTCTTTATATATTCTATCTGCTCAATTATATGCCCCGATGCATGCGGCTCAATGCTCGGAGGCAGAACGTTAAGAGCCTCCATATCCTTATGGTAGCGGTTTAGGTAGAACTGCACCACCTCCATCGGCTCCAGCTGTTCAAGCCTTGCCTTCTTTGCAATCTTGTCTTCACCCGAATCAGCATCGTGCTCAAGATGGCCGACATCGGTAATGTTCCTGACGTAGCGCACCTTGTAGCCAAGATGTTTCAGATAGCGGAAGAGTATATCGAAAGTGATAGCCGGGCGCGCATGGCCAAGATGAGCATCGCCATAGACGGTCGGGCCACACACATACATACCGACATGCCCGTCGTGAATAGGCTTGAACGGCTGTTTCACGCGGGCAAGTGAGTTATAAATAAAGAGATTATTATCTTTCATATCAATTGTTTCCGGCAGCGGCGCGGGGCATGATTTCGCCGAACTGAGCCTCATATTTCTTGATGTTGTCGGTGAGGGCGAAGAGAAGCTGCTTTGCATTCTCCGGGCTCATGATCACGCGGCTTACAACGGGTGCCTGAGGCATTCCGGGAGCGGCAAAAATGAAATCCATAAGGAACTCATTGGGGCCGTGGCCGATCATCGCGAGGTTGCTATACTTGCCGTCGGCCATGTCGGGACGGAGCTGAATCTGAAGCTGGTTTTTGTTTTCTTTATTTTCCATTTTTATTATGTTTTATGAGTTTTACTTTTCTTTTGCCCCGGTTTGGGGCGTTTCTTTTGCGAATTTAATAAAAAAAGGCGAGATAATCAAATTATTCGCTAATAGCGCCTGAGATGATTGGGATTTCATCTTCACCCCCATCGTTCTCGCCATTCGTTTCTTCAATTGCGACGGGTGTTTCAATGCCAATGATTCTGCCGTCGGCCATATTCACAACACGGTCGGCAATCGAGGCAATAGATGGATCGTGGGTGACGATAACAAACGTCTGGCCAAGTTCCTGTCTGAGACGCGCAATCACTTCGCATATTTCATCCCTGTTGCGGGAGTCGAGGCTGCCTGTCGGCTCGTCTGCAAAAATCACGGAGGGATTATTTATCAGGGCCCTTGCAATGGCGCATCGCTGGCGTTCTCCCCCGGATAGCTGAGCCGGCTTGTGCCTCAGCCTTTCAGACAGCCCGAGCATATCAAGAAGCTCTGCGGCACGCGCCATAGCCTTTCTTTTGGATTCGCCGGCAATCAATGCAGACAAGGCCACATTCTCCTGCGCTGAAAATTCCGGTAAAAGCTGATGGAACTGGAATATGAACCCGATGTTCCGGTTGCGAAATTCTGACAAGCGCCGGTCGCGCATTGACGTTATCTCAGTGCCATCGTAGCAGACCGAACCGCGATCCGGGTGATCGAGGGTGCCGGCAATCTGCAAGAGGGTGGTCTTGCCGGCGCCACTGGGACCAACTATAGTCATAATCTCATGATTCTCAACCGTAAGGTTAATATCGCGCAGCACTTCCAGCTCACCGTATGATTTGTATATTCCTCGCAGTTCTATCATTGCCTCTTAATAACCGGTTTGGGGCATCCAGGTTCCTTTGAATCCTGTTTCAGCCACTGCGTTTTCAACTTCACGGGCACGGGCCTCATCATCGGGCACACCGTGCATTTCCAGAACCTTGTCTGTGTTTTCAAGGTCGAGCGACCAATTCTCGTTAGGGAATTTACTCTGAAGATGATTCAGGATAGTAGTCTTGCATCCTGCACATTTTGCATTTGTCTTGAATTTCATAACTTTATCTTATTTAGTCTTAATGAATTTGTCACCACGCACACTGAGGAGAGCGCCATCGCCGCCGAAGCGAACATCGGATTAAGCATAAAGCCTAATGAGTAAAGCGCTCCGGCCGCCAGCGGTATGCCGATAATATTATAAATGAAAGCCCAGAACAGATTTTCGCGTATCACCTTGAGTGTGGCCCGTGCCAGACCCACAGCAGATGGAAGCGCAGAAAGCCTTCCTCCCGTGATAGTGAGCTGTGCCGTCTCTATTGCTATATCTGAGCCGCTTCCCATGGCAATTGAGACATCAGCCTCCGCTAACGCCTGAGTATCATTGATTCCATCACCGGCCATGGCAACCACTTTCCCCTCCTTCATCATGTCGGCCACAAATTTCTGTTTGCCGGAAGGGAGCATTTCCGATGCCACCATTTTTATGCCGGCTTGTGAAGCAATGTGAAGGGCGGTGGCTCTCTTGTCTCCTGTTAAGAGAACGGTAGTCACCCCCATCCGGTTCAGCAAAGCCACTGTGGCGCGGGCGTCTTCGCGAAGCGAGTCCTCAACTCGGAAAAGCATAACCAATGAATCATCGGAATAAACACCGATCACTCCGGCACCCTCGTTCAGCCATTCGGCCGCTTTCCCAGCCATTTCAGGATCGGTCGCCGGGTGTTCGGAGGCAAAAGCGCCTATCTCATATCTTCTGCCGTTGGTCACACATCTTATCCCTTTGCCGGGAATGTAGTCAAACTCCTCGGGCGCAAATGGTTCAATATCTTTGGATGATACAAATTTGCATAATGCCTCAGAGAGTGGATGAATGCTGTTTTGCTCCGCGCCGGCCACCACAGCAAGAAGATTAACTGTTTCCTGTTTAGTCAGGCCTGATGCGGCAAGAAGTCCTGTGACTTTCGGATCTCCTTCTGTGAGCGTTCCGGTCTTATCAATCGCGAGCATATTCACTTTGGCAAGACGTTCAAGGGCGGCCGCATCTTTTACAAGTATGCCATTTCGCGCGCCGCGACCGATTCCAACCATCATGGCAGTAGGGGTGGCAAGTCCCAAAGCGCAGGGGCATGCAATCACCAGCACAGAAATTCCGGCCACAATGCCAACAGGAATATATTCCTTTCCTATAGCCCACCATATCAGGAATGTCAATACAGATAATGCCATCACAGCAGGAACAAAGACTGAACTAATCTTATCCACAATTCGCTGCACGGGGGCTTTTGAACCCTGCGCCTCCCTCACAGCACGGATTATCCTTGAAAGTTCGGTGTCGGCGCCTACCTCTGAAGCCTTCATTATGAAATTGCCGAGTCCGTTGATGGTTCCTGCAGTGACCTTGTCGCCCGGTTTCTTTTCCACCTTTACAGGCTCACCTGTCAGCATACTTTCATCCACGCCCGATACCCCCTCCGTGACAACACCATCTGCCGGAATCTTTTCTCCCGGACGCACGGCGATAAGGTCGCCGCTCTTGATTTTGGAAATATCCACCATCTTTCTCTCTCCATCCGGTTCGATGAGCATAGCCTCCGTGGGCTGAAGGCTCATCAGGGCTTTCAATGCAAGCCCCGTGTTGTGGCGAGAGCGATTTTCCATCAGTTTCCCGGTAAGCACGAAAGCAATTATCATGGCCGAGCCTTCATAATAGAGGTCGGCATTGAGACCCTTGGAGGTCATGTATTCCGGAAATATGGTGTTGAAAAGAGAGAAAAGGAAGCTGACGGCAGTGGATACGGCCACTAAGGAATCCATGCTCGGAGCTTTGGAAAGCAATGCCCGGAATCCTCTTTTATAGAACCCCGCTCCACAGAACGCCATCACGGCTAATGCAAGAATCATATAGAGCCAAGGTGCTCCAGGGAAATGGATATGAAGCATGCAGAGCACAGAAAGAGGTATCGTCAGCACCCACGCGAGGATAGTCTTAAATTTCATTGACCGATATTTCTCGTCGTCTCGCTTCTCCTTCTCTTCCACGGCCTTCTGTTCCGATTTCTCCACAATCATATCATAGCCTGCCTTTCGGATAGCTTCAGCCACTCTTTCAGGGGAGGTAACCTTAGGATTCCAGGAAAGCAAAAGTGACGCATTGGCAAAATTCACTTCTGCGGATAACACACCGGGTTGAGATTGTGCCGTCTTCTCCACAGTGTTGGAGCAGACAGCACACATCATCCCTGTTATCGGAAATATACCATTCATAAATTCATAATTCTATAAGTCCATCCCATTAATCCCACATCTTAAAGATTCCTTATCCTCCATTCCTGGGGATAAAGGTTGTTGGCTCTTGTGCCAATGTTTTTCACAAACCCGAGAGGGAATCCTTTAAACTTAACCACAACAAATCCCTTGCCAATTTCCGAAGGAAGCCTCAATGCCTCGTGCCGGAGATATGAGAGAGCTGCTGCTTCATCCAGCTCAATCTCCTCAAACTTATTGGAAGGGAAGGTTGTAGAGAGCGCCCATTGCGAACAAGGAACCATATCCCTGCCTTTCTCTATTTTTTCCGGAATACCATCAGCCACAACCTTTACATTCTTCCTCAGCCATTCCTTAAGTTTTGGTAAAGAAACCGTTTTCTCTTCGGCATCAATCTCTTTCCGCATCACTGCAACAAAAAGCCCCTCTCCTCGAGTGTGGTGAGGCATAAATCGGAAACAAGGGTAGGGGGTATCAATCCCTGTAATCAGCCCCCATTCTTCCGGAAACCCGGGGTCGAATGGAGCCATCCCTTTCTCTTCCACAAGCCATTCCACTTGTTCTTCATTCTCCTGGCGGTTGAAGGTGCAGGTGGAATATATGAGAAACCCTCCCGGCTTTAGCATGCGGCACGCATCATCAAGTATTTCGCGCTGCAATGACGCACACTGTTCGATGAGGCCCTTGCTCCATTGGTCGCGCGCCATCTTCTCTTTCCGCATCATCCCCTCTCCGGAGCAGGGAGCATCCACCGCCACGACATCAAATCCCGCGCCTGCTTTTGCCAGCTTGGACACCGCACAATTCGTAATCATCATATCGGGATAGCCCCATTTAAGTATATTCTCTTTTAATGCCCCCACGCGCTGAGGTGTGAATTCATTTGCAAGCACGAATATGCCGTCGGGTATAGCATTAATGATGGAGGTTGTTTTCCCTCCGGGGGATGCACAGAGGTCAGCCACGGCAGGGTGGTGGGAAGTGTCGAATGCCATAGGGATTATCCCCTTCATGATGGTCTCATAAATCATGGAAGAGGCATCCTGCACATAGAATGCGCCGGCGTGAAGCAGCGGATTCAGGGTGAAGCGAGGCCGTTCTGGGAGATAGTATCCGGAATCGCACCATCTTACCCCCTCCAATCCTTCATATCCAAGAATAGAAGGATCGGAAAGTTTGCGGCGGTTAAGTTTGATCGATACTTCCGCATCCTTCTGCAGGGCTTCGAAAAGCTCATCCGCTTCTTCGGGCAAGAGACTCCGCATCTCTTCAATGAATCCTTGTGGCAATTCAGTGGTCATAGAGGGTTATTTAAAGATGAAAAATGGAAACTCAGCAAAATTAACAAAAATAAGTAAACAAAGGAGTGCAGAATTGGTGAATATTTCATAAATTTGTAATATGGAACTTAAACCTGCATTATATCTGATACCGGTCAACATCAGCGATGCTCCGCTCAACGACGTAATTCCTTCCGGAAATCTGGCGGTTGTGAAGGGCATTCGATATCTTATAGTCGAGAATATACGGACTGCCCGCCGTTTCCTGAAAAGATGGGATAGGTCGTTCGATATCGATGCGATCACTTTTTATGAGTTGAACGGGCACACAGATCTGAAAAATATCTCCACATATCTTGATCCCCTGCGTCGGGGGGAGCCTGTCGGTGTCATGAGCGAAGCGGGTTGCCCGGCTGTGGCGGACCCGGGATCTGCCGTAGTTGAAATTGCTCAACGGGAGAAATTGAAGGTTGTTCCTATGGTTGGTCCCTCGAGCATACTGATGTCGCTTATGGCCTCCGGTTTCAATGGCCAGGGTTTTGCTTTCAACGGCTATCTTCCAATTGATGAAAAGGATCGGCTGCGTGCTGTCAGGGAGCTGGAGTCAATTGCCGGAAAACGAGGGCAGACTCAGATTTTCATAGAAACGCCCTACCGAAACAACCGCATGGTGAAGTTCCTTGCCGACAATCTTCGGGGCGACACTCTTCTCTGTGTGGCATGCGACATCTCCGATCCGCAGAAGGAGAGCATAATTACACGCAAGGCCTCATTATGGCGTAATTGTAAGGAAGATTATGATAAGCGTCCGGCAATATTCTTGATTCATAGGGAAGGAGGCGCACACTGATGGGAAAAATAGTTTTTAATCATCCCCGCATCCCCTTTGAAGAATTTGCAGAAGATGATGAGTATAACAGGCTGGCCGACTCCTCCGATGCGGCTCCTGCAGATAAACCGGCTGCAAAAGATCTGGATGGCCGGAATAAAGAGAGAAAGCGGACAATGCCCGGCCGTCGGCCATATTCCGATTTAATGACAAACGATAAGGCCGACGAAGAGAAATTTAATGAGGATCATCGCCTCTATTTCGTATCATTCGGTTCCGGCTCGAGTGGTAACAGTTGCTATATCGGCACATCTAAAGGAGGAATAATAATAGATGCCGGGCTTAAGGCTGAGGAGATAGAGAGAAAGTTGCTGGAAAACGGCATACCGATGAGCAATGTAAAAGGGCTCTTCCTTACTCATGATCATTCCGACCATGTGAGGTATTCCTACAACCTATTGCGCAACCATCGGCACATACGTCTTTTCTGCACTCCACGCGTTCTGAATGGTCTGTTGAGGAGACACAGCATATCCAAGCGCATAAAGGAATATCACGAGCCTATTTTCAAGGAGATTCCCAAAAGGATTCTTGATATGGAGGTCACTGCGTTTGAGGTTCCTCACGATGGCACCGACAATATGGGATTTTCGATAGAGTTTGGCGATAAGCATTTCGTATTGGCCACCGACTTGGGTGCGGTCACTGAGCGGGCGCGCTATTACATGAGCCGTGCAAACTATCTTGTGATAGAAGCGAATTATGACCCCGATATGCTTCGTTTAGGCCGTTATCCCGAATACCTTAAAGCCAGGATAATGACAGAAAGGGGCCACATGCAGAATGAAGCTACGGCGCAATTCCTTAAAGAGATAATGAATCCGGGATTGAAATATGTCTTTTTATGCCATCTCTCCCAGGATAATAACACTCCGGCAAAGGCTTTGAAGGCAGTGCGCGATGCACTGGAAGGCGCCGGCCATGTTGTCGGGAATGCAGAGGAGACTTTATCAGACCGTCAGGCCGACGTTCAGCTCATGGCTCTTCCTCGGTTTGATTCGAGCCGTTGGTTTGTTTTCATTTAATGTGCCTGATGCAACTAATGTGCCTGATGCAACGATGGAGAAGCGCCGGATGTGGCAATGATTGTCATCAGCGGGCCCTCCTGGCCGGCCGGAGTTAGAGCGGTGCGTGTCTCAAACACAAGGTAGCCGCCATCGAATTGATAAGCTAAGGTTTTTTCAGAATCCTCTTTCTTGAAATCGGCGGCATCCACTATGTGTGTCTCATCAAGCCCAAGACTTTGGGTGATATAATTTTCCAGAGCTTCGGGAAGAAGGTCGCCCAGATAGAGATTCCTGATTGAAACAGACTCGGGCGAATCCACTTTAATCGACCATAGCCCGGGCGCGCCCTGTATGTCGGTATAGATGGGTCGCCCTGTTCCATCGGTGAGTATCCCATCATAATTATAGTCGATAGAATCAAGCTGCTCACCCTGATGCAGGGCATCGGCAATACTCTTCAGGGTCATCGCGATATCGTTGTCAGCGTGATATACGTTATCCTCAGAAGAATACAGTGATGAATCTGCCGGTGAATCGGATGAAGCGTTGCCGGAATTGCTCCCTTTGCCACACGACCAAAGCGACACTGATAGTGTAAGGATGGCTATTGCCAGATGCGCTTTTCTCCGAATCAGGGTTTCTAATAAACCCGAAAACACAGTTTCCATAAATGTGAATAAACAATCAGAATTAAATTGCTTGCTTATCTATAATAGTCTTAAAAATCATGGTTTCTAAAACGGGTGCAAATATATCTAATGTTTTTCAATTATGCGAATAAATGTAAAGAAAAGTTAAGGAAGTAGGCTATAAATATACTTCCGGACTGCAGAAACCTGCAGCCCGGAAGATAAATTGTTCTGAATAAGATTAAATATGGTTTATTGATTCACTCATTTCAGGTCGTTGAGGAGCGATTTCACGGCTGTCTCAAGCTGACGGTCGCGGCCTGCCGCAATGTCTTCGGGAGTGTTGGCCACCTTGATGTCGGGTTCAAGCTGCGTGTTCTCAAGGATTGTGCCATCTTCTGTGCGGAAAGCCACAACAGGCACGCCGAACAGAAGATCGGGATTCTGGAGGTCGATCCAGTTTACGCTCGACATCGTTCCCGGTACAGGCATTCCGACAAGCTTTCCAAGGTTCTTATGCTTATATACCCAAGGCGTGCCGTGAGCGTTGGAATAATTGGCTTCGCAGATCAGCATCACGCTTGGCTTGTTCCAACGGCGAGAGGGCATTTCGGAAGATTTCTTGCCGTGAATCTCCTGGGTGAGATATTTGTCGCCGCTGAAAAGCACCTCTATATCTTCGTGCAGGCGACCTCCGCCGTTCCAGCGCGTATCTATCACGATCCCCTCCTTGTCAACAAATTTTCCTAAAAGTTTCGAATAAACCTCACGGAAGGAGGCGTCATCCATGGCGCGAATATGCACATAGCCTAAGCGACCACCCGATAGGGAATCTACTTCTGCTTCACGAGACTTGACCCAACGACGGTAGAGGAGCTCATTCTGCATCCCTGCAGTCACGGGGAGCACCACTTCATCCCATTTCTCTCCTTTTGAATTGCTGAAAGAGACAAGAGTCTTTTTGCGAGCAAGTCCGTTAAGGAGCTTTGACCAGTCGTCGCCCTCCTTGATCTCTTTGCCATTGATGGCCATGACACGGTCGCCGGCTTTAAGCTTAGAGGTAGCACGGTCGAACGGGCTTTTTTCCAGAACTTCTGTGATTAGGAGACCGTCGCCCTTTGCATTCAGGTCGTAGAGAAGCCCGAGGGACGCTGTGGGATCATTGGCTCCTTCAGGGAAGTAGCGGGCTCCTGAATGTGATACATTAAGTTCGCCCAGCAGTTCTCCAACCATATCAGCGAAATCATATCCATTGTTGATATGGGGGAGGAAACGGCGATAGTTGGCCACATAGGCATCCCAGTCGATAGGCATTTCAGGAAGATAGAAACGTTCGCGGGCTTCATTCTCTACAAAGTCAAGCATCACTTCACGTTCCTTATCAGGATCCAATTTCATCTTGGTGGAAATGGATACATTCTTCATATCGCCGCCTTTAGGAGTGAACTTCTTTACGGAATTTCCCACAAGGAAGATATTCCCTTCCGAATCCGGCACCAGCGATGTTGATTTTGCATCAAGTTTTTTTACCAGCGAAACATCACCCTTTCGAAGCTCTTTCTTCCACAAATCATAACCTTTTTCAAATGACGAAAGGTAATAAAGGCTCTCCCCGTCAGAAGATAGGATGAAATCGCTGAGTTGAGAGGAATTTGGGGTGAGACGCACTATGCGGTCGGCCAAACCTTCACGCTCGAGGTTCACTTTCTTCTCCTCTTTTGCAGGCTCCTTGGCATCATCTTTCTTTTTATCCTTTTTCCCTTTCTTCCCGGAGTTGTCCTTATCTTTTTCAGCATCCTTCTTTTGCTGTTTCTCCACCTCTTTCAAGAGTTCGTAGTCCTCCTCAGAGAGACGGTATTTATCATAGCTCTCTTTATTAAGGAAAGCCATCATGACATCATATTCCGAACCCCAAGAGGCATGGTTGCGCATGCCATAACGTTCGGAAGCAAAAAGGAGTGCATTCCCGTCCGGGCTCCAGCGTGGCTGCTGGTCAAAATAGCCTGACTGGGTAACGGGGATAAAATCTCCGGTCTCTATCTCAACGATTGAGATGTCTCCGTATGGCTCGTGAAGAGGATTCATCACTTCGAGAGCAAGGAATCGGCTATCGGGCGACCAGTCAACCGTGAACCCTCCTGAACGGTAGTTGGTGATGTTGCCCCCGTCGAGTTCCGTGACTTTCTTGGAAGCGAGGTCGAGAACGCGGAGCTTGGTTCGGTCCTCCACGTATGCCATCTTCTTCCCATCGGGTGATATGTTGGGGAACGAACGCTCCACGCCATCTTCCGGGAAAACCGCTTCCTCTTTAATCAATGTGGCATTTGAGAAATTGGGGTCGTCGGCACGTGCTATTGTAGCTTTGTATATGTTTGATTTTCCCGACCGGCGAGAGGCATAATATAAGGAACGCCCGTCATTGCCCCAAGATAAACCCTCCTCAAGAGCCGGAGTCTCGGTTATCTGTTTCACGGAAGGATATTCAGTGGAGGTGACGAACACTTCACCGCGCTTGATGAATGCCACTTGCTTGCCGTCGCGCGAAGGCATGGCCTCATCTGCCGAACTTATCATCACGGTCTCCTCCTCTGCCGGAGAAAGCTCCGGCACTGAGACATTCACTTTGCGCGCCTCTTCACCGGGTCGCATTGAATAAAGCTCTCCATTATAGGTGAAGGCTAACAATCCGTTGGCTCCGGCACTCAGGAATCTTACCGGATGCGAGGTAAAGGAGGTGAGAGCCTTTGGCGCGGCTGAGCCGGTGAGCGGCATAGTGTAAACATTGAAGCTCCCGCCGTCACGTTCGCTGAGGAAATAAAGGTTCTCTTGCCCGGGAATAATTGCCGGCGAACGGTCTTCCCCGTCACGATTGGTGAGATTGGTGTGCTTTCCTGTGGAGGGATCAAAGAGCCATATATCCTTTGTGACGGAGGAGGTGTGATGCTTGCGCCATTTATCTTCCATCCCTTTCACATCTTCATATAGGAAGCGTCCGTCGGGAAGAAGCGATATGCTCACAGCCGGTGTGGGAAGCACTTGCCTGATGCCTCCTCCGGTTACCGGAATCGCATAAAGTTCCGACAGCACCCGGCTTGGGAACATCGGGCTGCCGGCCGGATCTTGAATCATAGATGAGAAGAAGATTTCAGTGCCGTCGTTTGAGAAAGCTTCTGGGGTCTCATTGGCCGAATTGAAAGTGAGCCGAGTCGGAACGCCACCTGTTGAAGGCATGACATAGATATCTTTTCCGCCTTTCCGGTCGGATGCAAATGCAATCTTGCGGCCATCGGGCGACCATATCGGTGATGACTCGTAGGAGGGCTCTGTGGTTAGCCGAGTGGCTGCTCCCCCTGTTGAGGGCACTGTATAGATATCGCCTTTATAAGTGAAGGCAATCTTTGAACCGTCGGGAGAGATCTTGACATCCCTCACCCACATCGGAGTGGCGGCTGAAACGGAAACGGCCGCCGCCAAGAAAGCGGCAGCCGTGATATAGGTTTTTATCATAAGATTTGATATTGTAGGGATAAGGTTATTTATTGAGTCACTCTTTCAAGCCACTTAACCATGCCGAGCATCACGCTCATGGATATTGCGCAGACTCCTAAGAATACAGCCCAGGCCACCCAGATGGGGCATGCGTTATAGATGAGCGGGCCGATCCAGAGAAGGAGGTTGCCGATTGCTGTTGCACCGAGCCATAAGCCCTGGCAGAGACCCTGGAGATGCTTGGGAGCCACCTTTGAAACGAATGATAGTCCGAGAGGCGAAATGAAGAGTTCCGCAACTGTCATAAAGAAATAGTAGAGGATAAGAACCCAAGGTCCTGATTTAACCACGTCTGCACCGGCAGTGATCAGGGCGCGGAAATCTGTTCCGGAAGGATAGTGCATGATGAGAGAGTAAATCGTAAGGAAGAGATAGCCGAGTCCGGCGATTCCCATACCGATTGCAATCTTGCGGGGAGTGGATATCTCCTTGCCTCTGCTGGAAAGTGAGGAGAAAATGAACATGATTATCGGGGTGAGGACGATAACGAAGAATGGGTTCACTGCCTGCCAAATCTCGGGAGCCACTGTAGATGTGTCCACGAAGTCGCGGGCAAAGAGCGACATTGAAGTTCCATTCTGATGGAATGAGAACCAGAAGAAGATTGCTATTCCAAGAACAGCGAAGAGGGCATACATTCTCTGCTTGATCTCCTTGGCCATTGCCGATTTCTCTTCAGCAGTATATGTGACAGCCTGCTGTTTCTCTTTCTTGGCGGGAGTGGGAAGGCCTTTCTTAGTGGCAATGAAGATGCAGAGTGAAATCAGCATTGCTGCCACTGAGGCGATGAATGAATAGTGGATACCGGTATTGAACACGTTGAGGTATTCCGAGCAGAATGCCTGCAGCTCTTGCATATTCTGAAGGCCCTGGGCTCCGACTTCCGAAGCGTGTGCGCTGACGAGCGCATAGAGTTCGTTGATGTTCTCGATGCTCATTCCATCGGTCACGCTGAGCACCTGATGAGCCATTGCCGGGAATGAAGCATCATAGGTCATGCCGTTAACGCCGAGCCACCAGCTGCGGAGCATCGGGGCAACGAACGGAGCGATAAGGCCACCGATATTGATGAATACATAGAAAATCTGGAATCCGGAGTCGCGCTGTGAAGCGTAACGGGGATTGTCGTATAGCTGACCCACGATAGCCTGGAGGTTACCCTTGAAAAGGCCGTTTCCGAATGCGATGAAGAAGAGAGCCACGCATGTGAGCGTAAGGAGCCAGGAGGTGTTTTCGTTGGTAGCCAGGATGGGGAAGGCAAGAACCACATATCCGAGTGTCATTATCACAAGACCCCAGATGATGGTTGATTTGTAATTTTGGGTTTTGTCGGCAATCAGACCGCCGACAAGGCTTAACACATAGATGCCTGCGTAGAAAAATGAATAGACGAGGGTGCTGGTCTCCTCCGACAATCCGAATTTGGAGCAAAGGAAAAGCACAAGCACCGCGTTCATAATGTAATAGCCGAACCGTTCGCCCATATTGCTGAGGGCGGCGGGAATCAGTCCTTTGGGTTGATTCTTGAACATAGGTTACTTCTGATATTATGGTTGATTAAATAAAAAATTCAGATATGTTTCACGTTCCGGAACACTGTCCGGATAAATGTTAGTTTTGGGCTGCCTGTTTTGCTTTATATGCCAGTGCGTAATTGTGAATCTGCTTCACCATGGAGACAAGTCCGTTGGAACGGGTAGGGGAGAGATGTTCTTTAAGGCCTATCTTGTCGATGAAATATAGGTCGGCGCCAAGAATTTCATCGGGAGTATGGTCGGAAAGCACCCTAAGGAGGAGAGCTACAATCCCTTTAACAATCAAAGCATCGGAGTCAGCCTCAAAAATCAGCTTCCCGTCATTATCCTCTTTCGCATCTATCCATACCCGGCTCTGACAACCCTCGATAAGGTTTTCCGGAGTCTTCATTTTTTCGGGGAAATCGGGAAGGGTGTTCCCGAGGTCGATGATATAGGCATAGCGGTCCATCCAATCGGTCATGCCGTCAAATTCCTCTATGATTTCATCTTGTGTCTGGTTAATGGTCATTGCAATTTCCGGTTTTGCACTCATTTTTACAATCGGTGAAAAAGTTCAAATGAGTTATTGGGTTTTAATTGTTGTAAAGTTAATAAAAATTCACGGATTTGCAATCAATCAAAAGAAAATCGGGGTTAAATTTGTTAGATAAGATAAAAAGAATTAACTTTGTCGCGAAAAGATGTGACCGCCGTTAAGCAGGTGGTGCATCCAAATAAGACTAAGC
>CAMWXH010000051.1 GCA_947178165.1 uncultured Porphyromonadaceae bacterium
ACAGCAGCGCCGGGAAGGCTATGGAGCAGATAAAGAAGAAGGAATACTGGCTCCCCTACGCCGCGTCGGGGAAGGAGATCTATCTTATAGGCGCGAACTTCGACACAGGGACCAGACGCCTTGACGGCTGGGTCATAGAGAAGATGGATATGTAAGGAGGCCCTTGCCCCGGTCTCGAGGCGAGAGTAAAGACGAGATACTGTAATAACGCCGAATGCGGTGGGTCGTCACGACTCACCGCATTCGAATGTTTTCCATAATACTTTACTAAACTAACCTAACATCATGAAACGATTTACTTTTCATCTATTATAACGCCGTAGGAAGGAAAAAGTTCCGAGAAATGGGAAGAAATTTTATTTAAACTGGATGTGGCATTTTTTTTCATTATGAGGCATAAGATGAAGAGAGGGAATAGGAATACCTGTCAAACTTATAATCTTGACAGAAAATATACAATTTTAATATCAAATTATTCTGTTTTGCATTTATTTTATTGCATAAATTTGGAATATCTAACTCTTTTTAGTAAATTTGCCATCGCTCAATCCTTTTTTCAATGAAAGGATACTTTTTTAAAGATTTCAATGTGTTTAATTTAGTCATGAAGAAACATTACATCCCATTTCTCTCCTTAGCTCTGATGGGTGCAATTCTATACCCCCCCCCCGATTTTAGGGGCCGGAGGAAGACTGCTCCACCACAGTGAGTCATCGGCATCCCCAACGATTCCGATAAGTGAGCTGAAACAGAAAATATCGGAATGCAGCCGGGGCATAAAAGATGTTGGCAGTGCAAAAGCACGGAAGATAAACAAGGCATTCGGGCCGGGGACGCAGTCCTCCTTGTATGGATACTTAGGCTATTCTGACGCCACTGATTTCAAAGCCGGCCTCTACAATATCACGCCTGCCGGCGTAATGCTTAAATGGGATGACCCCCTCTATGAGGATGCCACACTCAGCCTTCAGACAGGCTGGCTGCGCAATGGCCGAATTTGTGGCTTCATACCTTACTACTACCTCAGTCAGCTTGTGACAGTGATATATATCGAGATGGATTTCGAAAACGGCGAAATCCTCTCGTTCCTTGACAGGGATGCCAAGGAGGGTGCATTCGAGGTGTGTGCCTATAATCCTGTTGACGATTTCATTTATGGGTATGGATTTGATGACAAGGGCGACTGGTGGTTCATGCGTGCGCCCGCGACTGCTCCATTTGCAACCGAAAATATAAAGAAACTTTCATCAATGAAAGAGCAACGCGAGGTTTGCTCCGCATTGACCTATAATCTTAAAGACAAGACAGTATATGGCGTGAATGCGGATAATAATCTTGTTGCTATCACTCCCATGGGCATGCAGCACACTGCGATGGCACTCGACCAATATGCCCTTCCTTATGTCTCCGGCCTTTCTTACTCCACTTCCCAAGATCTTTTCTATTGGAATTCCACTGTAAAGGCTCCGGGATACCTGAACGAGGTTTCATATCTCACATCTATCGATCTTTATAACAGGAGTTATGAACGTGTTGATGAATATGAGAATACGGAGCAATATATGTTCTTTGTCGATACAGACACTTCATTTAATCCCGAAGCACCTGCTGAGGGGAAGTTGGTTTCATCCGATTTTACGACAGGCGAAACGAGCGGCGCTGTTTCCTGGACTCTGCCTGTTGCTACCTGCGGAGGGAAAGATATTGAAGGCACATTATCTTGGAGCGTGCTTCTTGACGGCGACCAGATTTATGAAGGTGAGGGTACGCCGGGAGAGAAAGTATCCTCATCATTTGAAAAACTCTCCGAAGGATTGCATTACATCTCGCTTCGCGTCAGCTCAGATGGGCTTTTCGGCCCCGACTGCTATAATGAGATTTACGTAGGCCAGGATACACCTGATGCTCCAAGGGCAGTCACGTTATCTTCATCAAAAGTGTCATGGGAGGCTGTAAATACAGGTGTCCACGGCGGCTACGTGGATGCATCGGCAATGAAATACAGGGTCTATATCAATGAAGTGTTTGAGGCCGAGACTGCCGTCACTTCCCTAAGTGTTGATATTCCCACATCCGGACCGTTGAAACGATATGAGGCAAAAGTGATTGCCGTGGCAGGGGAGAAGAGTTCCAAGCCAGCTTATTCCAATCCCCTGATCGAAGGCACTCCACTCTCTCTTGATGTCACATTCCCTCCAACTATTGAACAAGTGAACCTGATGCAGCGGTTTGACGGGGATGGCGATGGGTATAGCTGGGCATATAATTCTGAAAAGGGATGCCTTCAGTCAGAATATAGCGAAGCCGGCCCGACCGACGACTGGCTTATCCTCCCCATGATAGATTTTGACAACGCTGATATCTTTTACTCTGTAAGTGTGGAGGCCGCCTGTGTCAACAGCGACCGCACTGAGGAATGGTTTGAAGTAAGATATGGAAAAGAGGTCGTTCCGGAGGCTATGACCACTGCAGTCATAGAGAGAAGCAAACCTGGAATTAAGGGTTATCAGACAATTTCGGGTCTCTTCTCCATTAAGCAGCCGGGAGCGGGATATATTGCGTTGCATTCCATATCCGATCCTAATCAATATGGAATCCAGATTCGCAATATAAAGGTTTCACGCACAGAGATTGTTGCAGACTCTCCGAGTGCTGTTGGCGATTTGAGTGGAAAAGGGATGGCTGATGGGAGCCTTAAGGCGGAAGTGTCGTTCACTTTGCCAACAGCCAACCTCGCCGGCAAGTTGTATGATGCCGACACCGAAATAGAGGTCGTGGTGAATGGCGTTGCCGACACGGTTAAAACCTCGGGAAAGCCCGGTGAGAAGAAAACAGTTACTCTAAAAACTGTACAAGGATTCAATCATATCACGGTGACTGCTCTTGTTGCCGGCAAGGAGAGTCCTGCTAAGGAAACGGATGTATATACCGGATTTGATATCCCGTCGCCGGTGTCGGGATTAGTTTCTGAGGTTGATGCCGATATGCTGTCAATGACCTTGACATGGGATGCGCCAACCGTGGGTTATAACGGAGGTGTGCTCAATCCCAAGACCCTCCAATATGATATCTATGCTCTGACTGACACCGGTGCCGGATATGGCTGGGCTCAAATCGGAACCACTACGCAGACAGGGTGCATCTACTCCGTTGAAGAGGGCGCGGAGCAACAGATTGTGCAAGTTGGGGTGCTGGCCAAGAATGACCTCGGAGACAGTGGCCGCCTACAGACTGTAATTGAACTTCTGGGAACGCCTTACTCACTTCCGATGAAAGAAACTTTCCCCCAGCAGACAGGATATGATTGTCCGCCGTGGGTGATTTATAGTCCTACAAAAGAATATGATGCTGACTGGGGTATCGGTGAATTCTCGTCGTTTGTTCCCGGAGTGGATGGATTTGGAATCATTGGCAACGGCAATGTGCCGGGGGCTAAGGGGAGAATCGGTTTCCCGAGATTCAGCACAGCCGGTATGGATAGGGTTGATGTTTCCATGCTCTTGTGGGGCGGTGAAAATGCGGCAAGCAGTGTGCTCCTTGGCTATGGATATGGCATGACGGAGCCCATAGAGATTGCAAAGTCAGTTCAAGGAGAGGGGATGGTGACCCTGAATGCCGTTATGCCCGAATCGCTCCTTAATCTTCCATGGGTTCAGCTCTATATTGATGCCGATTTCCCCAAAGCCAATTCAGTCATTCTTCTTGATGAAATTTCTGTTGACGGTGAATTTTCTTCAATTTCAGATATTAAAAGTGATTGCCGGTTCCTCCGTCCCGGGAAAGGCTCTCTCTGCATTGGCGGAGAGGAGAGCGACAAGTTCTGCATCTATTCAATATCGGGAATGCTTATCAAGAGCGGGGTGATTGGGAAAGAGCCTGTCACACTCTTCCTCCCGCAAGGGATTTATATCGTCTGCAGTGCCGGCGCACGAGTGAAAGCCGTTGTGAGATAAGTCCCGAATCATCCTGAGTTTTCAGAAATACTTTAATACAACTTTACATTATGAAGAAAGCAATCATTCCGGGTATTCTCGGAACGTGTCTGCTCATTGCCAGCGCAGGAGCGGCTATGTTAGGAAGTCCTGAGGCGAAAGTGCCTGACGGACCTAAAAAAGTTTTGGCCGGAGGGTCGTCAGTCTATGCTTATCTTGTCTATTCGGAAGATTATGACATCTCCGACGGATTGTATGAGCTCACCAAGTCGGGCGCCAATATGAAATGGAAGGCCCCATCATCCAAGTATGACCTGAATGCCGGCTGGCTGAAAGACGGGAAGATATGCGGATATGCTGAAGACCGTTATGGCTATCAGCTGAGGGGGATGATCTATGAGGAGATAGATTTCTCAACCGGTAAACTCAACTCATCAGTCGATATCGACCTTAATGGCGCTTATTTCACGATAGCCACCCTTAACTTTTCCGACAACACTATCTATGGATACGGCAAGGATGCTGATGGAAAGTATGCCTTCATGAAGGCTCCCCTCTCAGCTCCCACATCGCTTGAAAAGGTTAAGAACGTGGATAAGGAGGAGTGCTTCACATCGATCTGTTATAATCCTTCGGATCAGAAAATATATGGAGTGACGGTTGATTACTACACCACCCTTGTCACCGTTGATGCACTCGGAACCCAGAGTAACGTGATGACAATGAGCAGTTCCATAGAGGCCAATCCCGATTACATTACGGGGCTCGTATGGTCGCCGGTTGAAAACCTCTTCTATTGGAATAAATATGAGGGTGAAGAGTCTTATAAGTCAGCTCTTTGTACCATAGATCCTGTGGCTAAGACGGTTAAGACAGTCAAGAACTACAATAATGAAGAGCAGTTCTCTGTCTATTTCACCACCGACCGTTTCGTTGTAGCCGGCGAACCAGTTGCGCCCTTGGCTCCTGAAGTTTCATTCCCCGATGGAGCGTTAAGCGGAACCTTCTCCTTCACGCTGCCTTCGAAAGATATTGACGGTAATGACCTTTCCGGTTCGTTGTCATGGACAGCCCTTATTGATGATGTAGCTTGTAAGACGGGCTCAGGGGAACCTGGCGCAAAGATTACAGTAGATATTGCCACCCTGAGCGAAGGGAACCATACATTCTCGGCATACGCTGAAGTGAACGGGGTAAAGGGTGAGGCATCATTCATCAGCAAATATATAGGCAATGATGTTCCGATGTCTCCGGCTAATGTTGAATTGACTCAGGGAGGAATCTCTTGGGATGCAGTGACGGCGGGTGTCAACGGCGGCTATGTTGATCTTTCGGCATTGATGTATGAAGTTTTCGTTGACGGAGTATCCAAAGGTGAGACAGCTTCGAATTCAATGAAAGGGATTTTGCCAGCTGAGGGAGCCTTGGCATGGTATCAGGCAAGCGTGGTGGCTAAAGCCGCCGGCAAGTCATCCGCTCCTGCCCTCTCCAACAAGACGCTTGCCGGAAGCCCGTTGGAAATGCCTGTGGAACTTACGCCTACCAAAGAGGAATTTGCATTGATGCAGACATTCGATCTTGATGGCGACAGCTACAGCTGGAAGTGTCGCGACGGATATATGGAATCGCAATGGAGCCTTTCTAAAGATGGCGGAAATGACTGGGTAGTGCTTCCTCCAGTATCGTTCCCGGATGCCTCTGCGGTTTATTCATTAGCTTTCGAGGCTATGCGTAAAATGACACAGACAGGACGCGAATCTCTTGAAGTAAGAATAGGAACGTCTCCTGAACCGGAGAAAATGGAGCGTGTGATTATCGAGGATTTCGAACCTCTTACTGTTTTTACCGGTTATGGTGCAGAATTTAAAGTGGAGGCAGCAGGAACATACTATATAGCTTTCCATGCCACATCTATGAAATGGGAGGCTGGAATTGAGAATGGATTGGAGGTGCGTGACATCAAGATACAGAAATCGGGCCTCGGTGATGCCTCTCCGGGAGCAGTGACCGACCTTGTTGCTGTAGGGGCTGAGAAGGGTGTGCTCGAAGCCACGGTATCTTTCGTTATGCCTGTGCTCACTTACAGTGGCGACCCATTGGAAGCAGAGGAGGTGACAGCTACAGTGTCGGCAGAAAACAGTGTGACTGTGAAGGGCGCACCTGGTTCCAAGCAGAGTGTCACGGTAAAGACCCGTCAAGGCCAGAATGTGGTGAATGTGGTGACATCTTGCGGTGACACTGAGGGAGCATCTTCAAAGATAGAGGTCTATACAGGTGTGGTAGTGCCTGGAATGGTGGAGAACCTTGAATTCGTGATCAGCGAAGATATGCTTTCTGTAGAGATGAATTGGGATGCACCAACAGAGGGCATGACTCCGGGGTATGTGGATCCTGCCACTACCAAATACCGTATCTATGAGGCAGTGCAGAGTTTCTATGACATGACTTGGGAATTGCGGGGCGTGACAGAGCCGGGTGTGACCACGTTCACTTATAGCGTTGAGGCAGGAAAACAGAAATCTCATACTCTTGTGGTTATGGCAGAAAATGTGGCCGGTTTCTGTGACGATATGGCAGGCGGAGAAGTTCTGCTCGGCACGCCTCACGCAATGCCTATGTTTGATGACTTCGAGAATGGCCGCGATTATTTCCAATATGAACCCTGGATCAAGTATCAGCCCGATGAGCTTACCACCGGATATTGGAGCGTATGGCCTGCGGAGAATGTGATCAAGGATGGCGAAGGGAATGCGCTTATAGGCAAACCGACCGAGGCTGGCGGAAAAGGATGCATGGGCCTTCCTGCTGTCCGCTCTAACGAACCCGGTGTGAATGTTGAGTTGGAATTTGATGTCATGCTCAATAGCAACACCCCCAAGATGACTGTCACCGGACTATGCTACGGCATGGCTGAACCTGTTGTAATAGGCTCGCTTCCTGAAGGCGACTCGGATGCCCCCGTGAAAGTTCGTTTCACATTGCCTGAGGCTTTCTCGGCCGGAGGATGGATTCAGCTCTACTTCAATGTGGAATATACCAAATCCACCCAATTGCTTATCATTGACAATGTCAAGGTTTCTAACGCTTCGGGTTCATTGGTATCGGATGGACTGAGTGAGAGATTCTCTGTATCCGGAGGCAAGGGCTTCATTAATCTAAGCGGGGCTGCCGAAGCCACGCCTTGCATATATGATATCGAAGGGAAGCTTATCCGTAAGCTCGATGCGTATGAGGATGCTGAAAGAGTACAGGTCGCTCCCGGCATATATGTAGTGAAAGCCGGTAAGCAGATTCATAAGGTGGCTGTAAGATAAATTAAAACAACAATAATATGAGAAAATCAATTTTGACAATCCTTGGGCTGTGCCTTTCATTGGCCGGCTTTGGAGAAGGGAAACCGATTCCTTACTATTCCGACTTAGGCGGTGATGAGGAGTGGACTCTGGTTGATGCTAACGATGATGGAAAAACGTGGGTAGCTAAGCAGGGAAGTGACTTTAGCCCCGCGGGGACTAATAACGGCATCATGTATGAATATGGCTCAAATGTGGCTGATGACTGGTACATATCTCCGGCTGTGACCTTAGAGGGTGGTAAAGAATATAAACTGCGCTTCTGGGGAAAGACAAAATCTAATAAGGAAAATGTTTCCATTTATATGGCCGCTCTTAAGTCGCCCGATGACCTGAAGGCTGGTGAAGAACTGATTCATTGGGAAGACTATTCAAATACCACGCTGAGCCGGTATGCGCAGACTTTCACTCCAGAGGAGAGTGGAGACTACTATTTTGGGATATATATTTATTCACCGGGTAGCAGATGGAATGTTTTTTTCACGGCCTTTGAAATTGTAGAGAATGTCTTTGCTCCCGGGCCGGTCACTGATCTTGTGGTCACGCCCGGTGAGGATCGTGCTCTTGAAGCAACTCTTACGTGGAAACTTCCTGCCGTGGATGGCGACGGCGTGGCTTTCGGTGAGGGAGTGACAGTTGAATCTGTGACGATATCCCGCGACGGCACCGTTGTGGCAACATTAGATGGAGAAGCAACACAATGGACTGATAACGAAGAGAAAGGTCTGGCGCCCGGCACGCACGAATATTCTATCGTGGCAACTGTTTCGGGTAAGGAGAGCCCGGTTGTTAAGCTTACATCTCCTTATATAGGCCCGTTGGTTGCCCAATCCCTTCCTTGGACTCAGGACTACAAGCACATAACCCAGGATGAACTCGAATTTTTCTATACCCTTTTTAATGGAGAAGATTCGGAGTCGGTCAAGCCGAGTAATTCTTATCCTGAACGGAAATTCTGGTACATATCAGGAAGTGCTGGTTATTCATACTTAAGCAAATATCCTGCACGTGCTAAGAAAAATGATTGGTTCGTAACTCCTCCTTTGAAATGTGATGCGACAGGAGTGTATAAAGTAACTGTAAGGGAGAAAGCGTATAGCGCAACGTTTGGTACAGCAACAAATTTCTATATAGGTTACGGGACTACTGAAGCAGACTTTGGTGATGAGCAAAAGATAGGCAGTGTTAATGCTGATGGATCAGAAAAAGACTATTCATTCTTTGTCAATTTAGAAGAAGGTAAGGAATTTTATCTTGCTTGCCAAGAAAATTATGAAAATTCCCAAGATTATCAGGGTGCCTATATCTATAACCTTTCAATTGTGCCTTGGCACGTTGCTCCATTGCACGTGGAGAATCCTGTTGCGAAGGTAGAGGGTGAAAAAGTGGTTCTTGAATGGAAGAACCCAACATCCACAAACATAGATTCTGAAATTGATGCACTCTCCAAGATTGAGGTTTATCGTGGCGATAAGGAGGAACCTATTGCCATTCTGGATGATGCGTCTCAGTTGGCTTCCGGAGTTAATGTAAGCTTTGAGGATGAGGAGGCGGCGATGGGAATCAACCGCTATAAGGTGATACCATATATAGGTGAGAATCCTGCCGACGGTGAGCCTGCCGAAGTGATAACTACCTGGGTTGGCGACGACACTCAGTCTCTTCCATACACCTGCGACTTCAAGGACAGCAGTCTCCATTGCCTTTGGAAAGCTATTGATAAGGATGGGGACAGCAACAGCTGGACACTTGCCACGACCGGCGCCATCCTTAATCTTCCCATGGGAGAGGATGCTCTTGACGACATGCTCCTTTCGGCTCCCCTTGCCTTGGGTCAAGGTTATTATAAGGTGACTGCCAAAGTTAAAGGCGGCGAAAAGAATATGGAAGTGGGTATCGGTTTTGTAGATAAAGATTTTGATGGTTCGGATGATGTAGCACTTCAAACTATTACCCTTCCGGGCAACACCTATACTTCTGATTATGCTTTTGTCGTGCCCTCCGCTTCGTCTGAAGGAGCTCGTCTTGCGATTCGTTATAATGGCAGCGGTGCATCTGCCGACAAAAAGTCAATCACTGTGGCGGAAGTGAAGGTTGAATATCAGCCCGTGATTCCTTCTGCCGTGACCGATGTGAAGGCGGAGGTGACTGAAGGCACACATAGCGTAAAACTCACTTGGGTAAATCCATCCGGTACCAATATAGAAGGTCTCGCGCCTGTGCTTACTAAGGTGGAAGTGCATCGTCTTTATCTCACCACCAGCTCAGAACCTGAACTTATTGAGACTATCGAAGAGGATATAGAGGCAGGTGGCGAGATGGAATATGTCGATGTTGTGCCTAATCCGGGTGAATACCGTTATCGTGTGTATGCTTACAATTCCGAAGACTATGGCCAGGGAAGTGCGGTGACAGGGTGGATAGGTGGAGGCCTGTCTATGCCATACGAGCCTGAAAATTTCAGCAAATGGTCAATACATAATCTGGACAATGATGAGAATACTTGGGAAGTGTCTCAGGATTTGATTAAATTAAGCTGTAAGGATTATGAGCCGGATGACTGGGCCATCTCTCTTCCTCTTGAACTCGAAGCAGGTAAGCACTATGAACTCAGTATGAAAGCTTACACCAATTACTATGATGGAAATGTTTCATTCGATCTTCATATAGGCACGGATGCCACTCCCGAAGCTATGACCACAAATGTGGGGACTCTCACTGCTACTCAATCAAAGCCGAGTGCCGCTGAGGAATTCAAATTCACTGTTCGAGCAGTTGACCCTGAAGTGCCTGCATTGCTTGCCGAAGAAGGGGATGCTCCGGAGGTTGAAATAGTTAAAGTGCCTGCCGGAAAAGTATATGTCGGTTTCCATGGGAATACAGTCGGTAATATGGCTGTAAGCAACTTTGCAATCAGGAATGACAAGGATATGGATATAGCTACCGGCATTGAGGAAGCTCAGTCTGCTAAGGATACCCTTCGCGTGATTGCCGGTGACAGCTTCATTGCCATTGAAGGAGGCACCGGAATGTCATATACTATATTTGGTGTTGACGGCATAATGATTTCAACAGGAAACATTGGAGAGACCGGATTCAGAGTAACGCTCTCAGAAGGAATCTATATCGTCAAGGTAGGAAAAGCCGTTAAAAAGGTTACCGTAAGGTAAATTGACGCAACCCCATTATAAATAACTATTGCAGGATTATCAAATTATGGATAATTTTGCAATAGTTATTTTTATTTAGGTATCATGAAAAAAATTCTTGCAACAATGTTAGGGGCATGTGCCACACTTTTTGGCACAGCGCAGGAGAAAAATCCGGCCACTACGGTGAATCATCCCGAATGGAGCCGTAATGCCGTGATTTATGAAGTGAATGTGCGTCAGAGCACCCCGGAAGGCACTTTCGAGGCTTTCCTTCCCCAGATTCCGCGCCTGAAAGATCTCGGCGTCGATATCCTCTGGTTCATGCCGATCCATCCCATTTCGGAGGATGGACGCAAAGGGAAGCTCGGAAGCTATTATGCCGTGCGCGACTACAAGGGTGTGAATCCCGAGTTTGGAAATATCGACGATTTCCGCAAAGTGGTTAAGGCTGCTCATGATAATGGAATGAAAGTCATCATTGACTGGGTTCCCAACCATTCCGGGCGCGACAATGCCTGGGTGAAGAATCATCCCGAATGGTATCAGCGTAACGAGAAGGGCGAGATGTTCGGCCCCTACGACTGGACTGATGTGTATAAATTCGACTATTCCAATCCCGAGATGCGCAAGGCTATGACCGACGCCATGGCTTTCTGGCTTCGTGAGGCCGACATAGACGGTTTCCGTTGTGACGTGGCTTTTGAAGTGCCTACCGATTTCTGGAATGAAAACCGCCCGCAGCTTGAGGCCGTGAAGCCCGGAATATTCATGCTTGCCGAGGCTCCTAATCCCGAACTTCTTGAGCATGGATTCGATATGGACTATAACTGGCCTATGAAAGACCTCTTCAGTGCAATCGCCGCAACTTCAGGCCAATATGCGTTCAAGGGTGAGGATGGCACCATCAAGCAGTTCCCCGAGAAGCATGCATCGGATATCTACGTTCGTCTGGAAGAAGAGGCTAACAATTATCCCGCCGACTCTTACCTTATGAATATGACCACCAACCACGACCTCAATTCATGGGAGGGAACGGAGTTTGAACGCTTGGGTAATCTTCAGGAAGCATTCGCCGTGCTGATGTACACCCTTCCGGGAATGCCCCTTATCTATACCGGGCAGGAAGTGGGAATGAACCGTGCTTTTGAGTTCTTCGAGAAAGATGAGGCTCCCGACTGGAATTCAGGCAAGGAAGTGACAGCTTTCTATAAGAAACTCAACGACCTTAAGCATTCACGCAAGGAGCTTGCCGCCGGAAGCAAGGAGGGTGCCAAACTCGAACGCCTTGCCACGGCTTCTGACGATGTGATTGCTTTCCGTCGCGGCAATGTGATCACGGTTGCGAATCTTGGCAAGACTGCCGTGAAGCCCTTCAAGAAAGCTCCTTCTGTTAAAGGCATGACCAACTGGATGACAGGAGCTCCCGCCGCATTGCCTAAGACAATGGCTCCCGGCGAATACTTTATCTTCGTTGGAGAATAAAAGATTAATTGGTTATCACAGAGATAACATTAAAAACTCAATAATCCCTAAAACTTAAACACCGCTTTCCGCTCTTCAAGGTAATCGAGAAGGCGATCGAAAGTGAAATCAGAACGTAACAGAGGGGCGTTTCCTACAAGAAGGAGATGCTCCTCTGCTCTTGTCATTGCTACATTCAATTTGCGGTCGATAACGCTTTCCCCCTCCGTGAATGTCTGATCTGTGAGAAAGCCTATCTGATAACGACGCGAGACAGTGAAGCCATAGATGATATATTTGCGTTGGCTGCCTTGAAAACGCTCTATGGTGTCGATGGTTATCGAGGTTAGGGCTTCAATGCCTAACGATGCCAGTTCGTTGCGTACGGCGGAGATCTGGTTACGGTAAGGCACAATCACCCCGACTGTCCTGTCGGGATTGAATTTGTCGGGCGAGAGAGAATATATCTCAGCCACAATCTGAGCAATCAAACGCGCTTCGCGACTGTTCACCTTATCCGACATCCCGTTTCTATCACTTCTTACGTCAAGAAAAGCCACTCGTTTTGATAGGAGGATATCGCGAAGGGTGTTGCCTGATGCGGCCTCTTGGTTGAGAATTTCGACTTGATGAGGCAGAGGCACGGCTCTCAGCTTCCCGTTGTAGAAAACACGGTTCGGGAAATCTGCTATCTCCTCATGCATGCGTCCTTGAGTGGTGAGGGTATAGCATACTTCCGGGAGGTTGCCGAACCGTTTTATTAGTCGTTCAAACAGCGAACGGGAACAGTCGGTGAGTCCGATGTCGATTAATTCGGGAATTGTCACCCGTGAATCCTCCTCCCTCTGTTGCACTACGGCAGGGAGCTGTTTGTGGTCGCCAATCATTATGAACCGTCTTATGGCCGGGAGACCGCCGGATGATTTGGCCGAAAGAAGGCCGATGATATGGGGTTCCAGAATCTGTGAGGCTTCATCTATTATAGCAAGTGAAAAGCTTTTCAGTTTGAAGAGGAGTGGGGTGGCATTGAGTGCCGTTGTGGTAGAGACAATCACGCGCGTGCCGATAATCACCCGGCTCAGTTCATCAGCCGACCGGCATTCCGCAATCCGGCTCGAAAGGAGGTTCTCCTTTGCAGAGGTGCAGGAAAGCTCTGTGCCGAGACGAAGATAATCAATGCCTTCACCCTTCAGTTTGGAACATATCTCGTCAACAGCCCGGTTGGTGAAAGCCAATATAACCACATTAGCTTCCGGATCAGTTAATTCTTCACGCAGGGAGGTCATCAAGCCGAACGAAGTTTTCCCGGTGCCGGGAGGACCCACGATAAGGAAGAAATCGCGCGCCTGTTTGGCACGCAGGGCAAGCTCATTAAACCCACCGTGATCAAGATTAAGCGAGAGCGATGAGTCGGCCGATGGCTCGCGGCGCAACATAAGAAGGTCGCGGCGAGAGGAGGGAGCCGAAAGGAAAGAATGCATCGCGCGGTAAAGCCCGCTGAACGAAGACTCCATAAAATCGTGTTCGATGGCCCATAACAGCGGTGCATCGGATGGGAGGAGACGGTTGAGGAACACTTTTGGACTCGATTGCGGTGAACGGAGGCGCAACGTTATCGAAGAGTATGTGATTTCGGCAATTGTGGAACGGAACACCATATTCTTTCTTGCATCAGGTTCCGAGCCTTCCGGGTAGGAATAGAGTATCACCACATCACCGGGCCTGAAGTTGGCCATTGCGTTTCGTTCATCCTCATTGAAAAGAAGCCTTACATTCTCGATTTTACCCTCTTCGAGGAACGGGAGGTCAAGAGATAAGGAAGTATATATGTTCCCCGATTCAATCTTTTCCTCCAGTGGACTGAGCCATGTGGAAGCAAAGCCGGAATTTTCCTTACGCCGGTTTCCTGTCTTTGCCAGCAGATGTTCCTTAGCTATGAACCTCATAAAGCGGAGATAATACTTCCTGTCGTCATCCTCTGCGGCGCTGATGGGGGAGAGGAGCCTATGTAGGGCGGGGCGCGTGAACTTCTCCCATAGGATGTCCGGCTTACGGGTATTAAGCATTTCCGGCGTAAGCTCGGCGAGATATGCCATGCCATTCTCGGCATACTCAATGTCGCGGGAGGCAATGAGATTCCGCATCTTGATTGCCTCTTCCACGAGACGTGGTGCGAAACCGAGCGAGAGAAGGCTCTTCTCATATTTTGAGTAAAGCAGGAAAGCGTTCAGCGACCGGTTGTTGACCTCATACCGTTCGCGATAATTGTAACGGATAATGAGCATGTATAGAAGCAACTGCACATAATGAGGTGAGCGTGGACGGGGTGAGATGAAACTATCGTAAGGCCAGTCGCCTTTACCTGATTTCTGTTCGGCTATTATGCGTAGATCGAGTTGCAGGAAGTCCATGCGTCCTTGAAGCCCTAACATTTCGGAGAAGAAGGAGGGCTCCACCATAACTTCGTGGAGGTTGAAACCCGAGAAATTGTCGGGCAAATGACGATGCAGGGCATTCCTTATGTTATTTTGCTGTCTTTTGGCATCATCGTGGAAAGTTCCCAGGGGCTTCACTGCTGAAAGTGCAATTGCGTTGTTCCTGAAAAACTCCATCACGCTGTCGCTATACTTATTTCCCGAACCATCGGAATGAATCTCCTCGTCAAGGAGCTGTGAGGCGAAGTTACCGAGATTTATTGCATCGCCGAAAGGGACCGGAGAGATACGTTTCAGGAGAGCGATGCGTGGATCAGTGGCGTATGTTTCAAAGCACCCTGCCACGGCCGACACGTCAATCAGCATATCAGGCTCAAAAATTATCAATTCCGGATATATTATGTCATCCGTTATCCTTGGACGAATCGCATTTATCTGCGCTCCCTGAAAAAGAATGTCACGGAGATATGACCGGTCGAAGGGATATGCCTCGGAGGGGGTGGCATAGTCAATGCGCAGGGGGGTGTCGGAAAATAATTCGGAAGTGGCGTAGATAAATTGATTGTCGAACCTATCCACAATAAAACGTAAGCATTCACCTGCAATCTTCCCTTGGCCTCTATGCTCGCGGACTTTTGGGAAAATCTCGGAAAGGGAATCAGGAATATCGCATCCTTCCAGAAGGGCAGTAAAAAGGGCGACAGCTTCAAAATCGTAGGGATAGAACGATTCTTTCTCTTCAACTGAAAGAGTTGAGAGATGGCGGAATCTCACGCGGGCGTTATTTACAATTCGCGAAAGTTCCGGGCTGGCTTCATATTCCTTCAGGAGGTAATCCGTTTTTGCGAAGGGTCCACGGAATTCTACTCCCGGCCGAGCCTCAGCAGTGGCCCGATTTATTAGTCGATAGAAGAAAGCGCTCAAGGCGCGATATCGTTCGGCCGCATAATTCTCATTTTTGCTTAGCCCACCCTTGTTTTCGCTTGAGCAACCCTCATTATGGATTACTGACAACTCCTGCAATAGTTCATTCATTCCGCAAAAATAGCAACCTGAAGGATAATTTCAAAATAAGAGGGGAGTAACAAGGCCGAAAATAAATAAATGCAGAAAAAGTTTCAAAAAAATTTGGTGGAATAAAAAAAAGGTTGTAACTTTGCAAACGCAAAACGGAAGAGACTAAAGTTGAAACCGTGATGTAAGCACCAACAAAATGACTCCGTGGCTCAGTTGGTAGAGCAAATGACTCTTAATCATTGGGTCGTGGGTTCGAGCCCCACCGGGGTCACAGAAAAGCCGAAGCATATATGCTTCGGCTTTTTTGTTGGTAAATGGGGATTCTCTTCTATAAACTTTCTATTTCTACGTATATAGGCATATAGTAAAATACGTGTTCTATGTTTATTCGTGCGGCCGGATGTAGATGATTAGAGCAACGTCGGCCGTGCTGTGTCCGCGATGTAATCAACAACATCCTCGAACAGTTCTTCATGGCAAACGGATACACATTCGAAGAAGAAATGTAGTGCCATAACCAACGAGAAGAAAACTCCAACAGGCAATGCCGTTAATGAATAGGGGCATTGTCCTGAATTGTCATGCTCAAATCCGAACTTGCAGCCCTCGACCGCAAGATAACGGCAGAACTTGCCCCTAAGCATGATGGGAATGACGGCACAGAGAATAAGCAGGAACAATCCCAACAGTCCCAGACGGAGGTCAATACTGAAACAACCGTCAAGACCGTAAATATCCACACAACCGACACTCCGTAGGGACACAAACCCTCAATGGTTGCTGAACCAAAGTCAAGTTATTTGAGCGGGCGTAATACAATACGTTTGTAGTAATTGAAGTATATTAAATTGAAGTGCTCCTAAAAACCTAAAAAGAACGAGAACTTTTTGGGTGCACTTCAGTTTTTTTGGGATGTCACCAATTTTTTTTATAACTTTGTCACCAGTTAGTGACATTAAATCTGAATTAAATGAAAGAAACTGAATTGAAACTACTTGAGGCAGTCAGTCAAATCATCGAGAATGATGGTTTTACAAAGATAGGCATAAATCGCATCGCCAATCAAGCAGGATGTGATAAAGTCTTGATATACCGCTACTTTGGTGGCCTTGACGGTTTATTATCCGAATGGGCTAAACGCCATGATTACTATTCGTTTGCTTATTACGAGCTAACTCAAACAATAAAAGATGCGACCCCTTACAACGCAAAACGGATAGTAAAAGATGTTCTGTTACAACAGCTACATTATCTCAAGGACAATGTGCTTATGCAGGAACTTCTTGTATGGGAACTTTCCGGCAAATCAACTTTTAAGATAATACTTGAAGAACGAGAAAAGGCAGGCCTTAAACTACAAGATGAATTAAACAACTATCTGAAGGATATAAATAAGGATAGCAGTATGTATATGACAATCCTTATTTCCTCGATAAACTACATTGTACTTTTTACGAGACAATACCACAAGATAAACGGCATTGATTTCAGTGATGAAAAATCATGGGAGA
Organism: uncultured Porphyromonadaceae bacterium; assembly: GCA_947178165.1. Taxonomy (GTDB): domain Bacteria; phylum Bacteroidota; class Bacteroidia; order Bacteroidales; family Muribaculaceae; genus Lepagella. The sequence goes on from CAMWXH010000051.1 coordinate 16,862, forward strand.
AACTGGAAGAAGTAATCTCCAAATATGTGGACTTCATGTTTACGAGTGTGGGAATATGAGACTGAATATTGTTTTGATGCTGCTTATAACAGCTTTATTACTGGGAGGAAACCTTGATACATTTGCTGAGACCAGTAAATATGTCTCCGTTTGCGGAAAGGATAAGACTATTATTAAATGGATACAGGAAAACAAGGATGGGAAAATATACTTGACTACAATTCAGAGTGATGAGAGACATGAATATATTATAGGAAAAGGATACAAAACAGAAAGCTGGAAGCTCTGTAATCAAATTTCAAATACTGATCTAACCATAAGTTTAGATAACGGCACATACTCAATATCAGGAAAATTTAAAGGGAAACTCATATCAACGTCAGTGAAAAGCAAAGGGAAACCTTGGTATCAAAATATTGCATACAGTGCTTCTCATATACTCGTTAAAACGACTTCTATCGAATATGAATGCTTCAGACCAGACAACATTAAACTTTATACAATGTCTGCCACCAAGAAGAATATTGAAAATTTCGATGGAATGAAAGCCATCCGTATTGAAGTCTGTCTCACAGGTTTTATGTCTGTATTTTGGAAATGTAATTACTATTTCGATGCCCAAACCAAATATTTTGTAGGCTATAGAGGTGTTAATGACGGACCCGGCACACCGGAAACAAAAATAATTGTATTAAGATGAAAACAATCATATTTTATCGATCATCGTACAAAGGCAATACATTTAAGGTAGCACAGAGCATTGCAGAAGTTTTGTCCGCTGAGTTAGTATCAATAGACACAAATCCCGAAAAGGACTTGTCTAAGTATGATTTAATTGGATTTGGTGCAGCGATCAACTTCGCGGCACACGATATACAACTTCAGCAATTTGTAGCCAAGCAAAATCTTTCCGGGAAAAAAGTCTTTCTTTTTTCTACACGTTGTCGTCCTTTATTGGACTTTTATCACAGTCCCCTAAAGAAGATTATCAAATCTAAGGGTGGTTCAATTATTGGAGAATTCTCTTGTAGAGGCTATGACAGAACAGGTCCTTGGGTAGTTGTTAATGGCTACAATAAAAATCATCCGAATGAAGCAGACTTGTTCAGATCAAGATTATTTGCCGATAAAATACGAAGAAAGGCACATCCGCTGGCAGCGATCAACAAGAGTCGCGTAATTGAATATCTTAAAGGTGTTTCACTCAGACAAATTGGGAAAGATAGGATTGTTGGTAAAAAAGTCGTTTTCCTGAACACCTCCACCTGTGTGCACTGTGGGAGATGTCTCAACGTATGTCCTATGCACATCTTCACGTACTCCGAAATCATTTTGCCGTATGATGAAAGCAACTGTATTCAATGCCAGCTATGTGCTGACAATTGTCCGTCTTCTTCAATTTTTATTAGAGAGTCTTTTTTGAACGGCATAAGGATAGCACTAAGGGAATCATTCAGTGACGAATTACAGAACGCCTATCAATCCAATAATTCAATTAAAGAAGAATGATCAAATATTTGATTGTATGTTATTTATTATCTGAAAGTAACTCGGTAATTGTGCAGTTTGTTTAACAAACAACTCAAAAAGTATGATAGCATTTTTTGAAATTCCCACTAAAGACTTCAAAAAGTCGGTGGCGTTCTACCAGACTCTGTTTGGAGAACAACTCGCAATATTCGAGTTCGGTGATGAGAAAATGGCATGTTTTATGAAAGATGGCAAGAGCATCGGTTCTATCTCATCAGCTCCATCTTTCAATGGTTTCACTCCATCCAAGTGTTGTGTGTTGGTTTATTTTGCAACCGATGACATTGAAGGAGACGTTAAGAGAGCCACTGCAAACGGTGCAACACTCTTCACTCCTAAAACTAAGATTCAGGTTGAGGGCTGGGGTTACTTCGCAATTATCGAAGATCCAGTAAGCAATCGAATTGGGCTCTATGATGAAAAGTAAGCCAAATCTAAACTTCACAAAGGTGAGAAAGGTCAAATAACTTTCCTCATCTGGTGTTGATAAATATTCTCATATATACTCAAACTCATTTATTAGACAATTAATTAAAATGACATATTTAATTTTATACTGCACAATGAAAAGAATTATCATTGTGGATGGCTCCGACTCGGATATTCGGCTTATGTCAGCTTTGCTAACAAGAACAGGATATGAGCCGATTGTCGTTAGAGATATGGAGGCAGCCCAACAAGAGGTGATGAAACTGTCACCGGGCACAGTGATTGTCTCGGCAATGAAGTTCCGAGGTGATACGGCGCGAGTGTTAATTGACTGGCTTAAAGCCGAGGGATATAAATTCCACGTCTTAGCCGCAGTGGATAATCTGATTCCGATGGAAATCATTGATGTGATGTGCGACTGGGGCGCTGTGAATATAATCCAGCGTCCGGCTATCGACAAGCAACTCGTTGAGATGGTAGATAAGTATGCTAAGAGCGAGAACGTCATGTTCTTTCTGGATAACTCACTCATACGTCGAAAGAGTGCAGATTTCCGATGTATTGAGCAGTCAATCGAGAAGATTGGAGCAACCAACGCCAACCCGCACTCAAAGCCTTGAAATTCCATCCGTGGCCCGGCAACATCAGGGAGCTTAACAACGTCATTATCCTTGCAGCGTACAGCACCGAAGGGGATACAATCTCCGAAAGTGACCTCGACATAAGTGAGTCAGCCCCGACTCCCGAAACAAGCCTGTTGCTTAAAGACCCTGACAAAGACCGCGACCGCATCATCGAGGCTTACCGTCGCGGAGGCTCTTGGACAGCGGTGGCGAAGCTGCTTGGAATATCGGAACGTGCTCTGCTTGAACAGCGTAAGAGGCACGGCATAAACAAGAAAGGTCAGGTTGAGTCTTGACATTACACGTCACATGATAAACGATTATACCACCATAATGGTGGTATAATCGTTTATCATGTGGTATGTTTGCTAAAAATTTCTATTTGTATCACTTTTTTGGTGGTATATTTGCACATAAGTAGTATATTTTGTATCTTTGCAACAAATTATCGGATATGACGAAACTCAATAATCTTTACACTCAATGGGTGGCTGTTCAGCCGCTTTCATCTGATGATGAAAAGCGACTGAAACGCAAGTTTATGCTTGACTTCAACTACAATAGTAATCATATTGAGGGTAATACGCTCACATACGGGCAGACTGAAGTTCTGCTTCTTCTCGGTGAAGTCATTGGCTCGGCAAAGATGAAAGATCTTGAGGAGATGAAAGCTCATAACATTTGTCTAAATATGGTTGAGCAAGAGGCTCTAACTGATGACCCTCTGACTGAAACTTTCATCCGTCAGGTACATAAGGTTATGTTACGTGAAGATTATAAGGTGTATCGACAGTTACCTGGAGGAGAAACAACAAGTTACACGGTTCATGCCGGAAGATACAAAACACGTCCTAATTCGGTCATTACACCTACGGGAGAATGGTTTGAATATGCCTCACCAGACGAAACTCCAGCCTTGATGACAGATCTGGTTTCTTGGTATAACGAAGCTGCTGAAGATGGTTCAATGTCTCCCATTCAACTTGCGGCATTGTTTCATTACCGTTATATTCGTATACACCCTTTTGAAGATGGCAATGGACGTATCGCTCGACTGATGGTCAACTTTATTTTACGTCGCCACAAATGGCCGATGATGGTTATCCGTAGTAAAAATAAGAAAGCCTATCTGAATGCATTGGCACTTGCAGATTCTTCTGTAGGTC
>CAMWXH010000052.1 GCA_947178165.1 uncultured Porphyromonadaceae bacterium
AATCCCCGTGGCGGGAGCCTCCGAGCTTCCGCAAAATCCCCGTGGCGGGAGCCTCCGAGCTTCCGCAACAATTCAAATTACATAATACACAACCTATGTTGCGACCATTAAAGGATACCGGTTTGATTCTTGAAGATTTCAAGACTTATTTAGGTCTTGAAAGAGGATTGTCGGCCAATACCTCGGAGAATTACGCGGTTGACGTGACTCATCTGATCACTTTCGCCGAGACTCACTCCCTTTCGTTAGATGAGATCAAAGAATCCGACCTCCACCTTCTCCTGGCATCATTGCGCGATATGGGGATACAGGCCCGCTCACAAGCCAGGCTGATTTCAGGCATCCGGGCTTTCTTCAAATTCATGCGCATCGAGGGCTACATTGACTTTGACCCCACAGCCCTGATTGAATTTCCCTACTTAGGCCGCACGCTGCCCGATGTGCTCTCGGTTGAGGAGATTGATGCCATGATCTCCGCCATAGACTACAATAAGAACGAAGCACTCCGCAACGAGACAATAATCGAAATGCTCTATGGCAGCGGACTGCGCGTAAGCGAACTGACAGGGCTGCGCATCTCGCGCCTTTATCTTGACGAAGGATATATGCGCATAGAAGGGAAAGGGAACAAACAGCGACTCGTGCCGCTCTCCCCTCGCGCCGCGACCTTGATTGCCGAATATCTTGAGCAAAGAGCCTCCCAACCCGTGAAACCGGGGAATGAAGATATCCTTTTTCTCAACCGGAGAGGATCGGCCATGACACGCGTGATGGTTTTCTATGTGGTCCGCGACCTTGCCGCAATGGCCGGAATTGAGAAGACAGTCTCACCGCATACCCTTCGTCATTCCTTCGCAACCCACCTGCTGGAAGGGGGCGCAAACCTACGCGCAATTCAGGAGATGTTAGGCCACGAATCGATTGCCACTACCGAAATATATGTGCATCTCGACCGTTCGCGCCTGCGCACCGAACTCCTTCAGCATCATCCCCATTACCGCATGTAGGGACGCACCATGGTGCGTCCGACAAAACATTAACCCCAGGAACCCACCACCGGTGCGTCTGACAAAACATTAACCCCGGGAACCCATTCCCGGTGCGTCCGCCATCCTCTTCATGGCTTCAGCCGCCTCCTCCATCGACGAGAATATGACATCCGCCCCCTCCTTCTCAAATTCAATGCGAGGGATAGGTCCGGTGGTAATGGCAACCGTGAAGACTCCGGCCGCCTTCCCTGCCCTCACCCCTAACGGAGCATTCTCAATGACAATCGCTTCGGAAGGCGACACACCGGCTAACTCGAGCCCCTTCAGATATGGTTCGGGATTCGGTTTGCCATGCTTCACGTCGAGTCCGGTGACGCGATCACCTTCCGAGAACACTCCCGGATAATCAACCGAAAGGCTGTCGAGAAGCGACAGCTGAGCCGAACCTGTCACAAGCACACACCTCAGTCCGGCTTCCTTCAGAGCGCGAAGCATCCTGTCAGCGGCCGGCATCTTTTCGCGAGCGCCAAATTCCTTGAAATATTCGCTCTTTATGGCATAAAGCCGGCGAGCCTCATCAGGATCACAATCGCGTCCGAATGCACGCTGATATAGAAGATTGATAGTGGCTTCCCCGGTCATCCCCTCATACAGATAAAATTCCTCGCGGCTGCACTCAACCCCAATTCCTGCCATCATCTTCTGCCAGGCAAGGGTGTGATATTTCATTGAATCATACAGCACGCCATCCATATCTATCAGGGCGGCGCGCTTACCTTTAAGAAAATTTTCCATTGCTGATTATTTCATCACTGAGAATGAGAACATTATATTGCGTGCATAGCTTTCTCCGGGGCGAAGGCGCTGGGAAGGGAACTGCGGCTGATTGGGAGCATCGGGGAAACCCTGCATCTCTATTGCCACCCCATCATAATCCTCATAACCTTTTCCCGAACAATTTTCAGGGGAACCTTTCAGCCAGTTGCCGGTATATACCTGCACTCCGGGCTGGTCGCTCGATATTGTCATTACCCTGCCGCTTTTCTTGTCGCGGAGCTCCACGGCATCCTCAATCATCTTTCCAGGCTCCCATTCATCCACAACCCAGCAATGGTCATAACCCTTCCCTATCTTCAATGGCTCGTAATCCTCATTTATGTCGCGTCCGAGCTCTTTCCATTCAGTGAAATCCATAGGTGTTCCTACAACCGGAGCAACCTCTCCTGACGGAATCTGAGTCTTGCCGGTAGGCAACCATCCGTGCGCTTTCATTCTAAGCTCGTGATGAAGCGCAGTGCCGGCATCTGCGCCCTCCAGGTTCCAGTAAGTGTGATTAGTAAGATTGACCACTGTTTCTGCATCGGTTTCGGCAAAAAGATCGAGAGAAAGGCGGTTATCCTCACTCCATCTGTAAGTGGCCGACACTTTCAGGGTGCCGGGATAGTTCTCTTCGCCATCGCGCGAGATGTAAGTGAATTTCACACCATTCTCAAAGATTTCCGCATCCCAGTTGCGATTTGAAAAACCATCCTTCCCTCCGTGAAGATGATGCGGCGGTAGATTCACGTCAAGCTGATACTCCTTGCCGCCAATAGAGACCTTACCCTCAGCAATGCGATTGGCATAACGCCCGGGGATTTTTCCCATATTCGGCCCGTCATATATGTAAGACCGCGGATCTGCATAACGCAGGGCCACATTCTCTATCTTTCCATCGCGGTCGGGAACCCCAACCTCCACCACTCCCGCTCCGAACGATGAGAGGACAACATACGCGCCCGAGGCGTTCTCTATCTTTATCAATCTTATTTCACCTTTCTCTGAAGGATATGCTTTCTCTGAGACTGTCATAAATTAGGTTTTAAGTTTTAAGCTATGAGCTATGAGTTGCAGCTTTTCAGTTTTGAAGGCTGAGTCATCTGACAGCGACTCCTAACCTTAATGCAAAGATAATCTATTTTATTCACATTTACGCTATCCTTACAACCGACATCCAGCAATAAATGGATTATTGAGATAACTATCCTGCCATTTCTTCCCCCTTTTCCCTGAAAGAGAAATCGAGAGAGGAATCAAAGAATGTATCTGTCTCCTCAAAAGGATTCTCCTCTCCCACAATCCCCTTTATACGCGAAGGGGTGTAAAACTGCCTGATATTCGAGGCATCCATAGCAGCTCCCTCCAGAATGAAATCTTTATAGCTTTTAAGCAGGTCGGCGAGGGCCGTAAGGGAATTGCGCGTCTGCTGGTCAAAGAGTGTGCCGCTCATTGAATTGCTGGCCAGCTTACCCTGCAACGCGCTATTTACTCCGCTGACATCCTCGAGCATCTTCAACTGGATGTTGAGCAGATCTGTAATGCCGTTGTTGGCTGAATTGGAATGCACCTGCTGAGGAAGAGGGACGCCATCCTTGGGGCGGAACACTATCACGCCGTTAAATCTGCTCCACTCTTCCGCAATGTCAGAAATCGACACCCCCTGCGGTAGCGCATCTTCGGGGAAGAGCAAGACACCTTTTGCCGAAGAACGCAGAATCCAGTCATACATCGAGATGAGACGGTTAGTAAATTTCTGTTGATCAATCACGTCGGCCACAAAAGAGTGTATTTCGCCGTCGATAAAAGGGTAAGCTTTTACAACATAGGGATGCCCTCCATGATCGTATGGACTGACACCTTGGTCAAGCACCGCCCCGTCGGGAGTAAGGAAATAATAGTGCCACTCTTCATCTGTTATCCACCGGCTTTCAATGATATGGGCCTCTTCTTCATTTACATCCCTTATCCTTCGTTTATTCACCTTCTCCACCATCTCCCGGTAGTTTTGCGCCTCTATCTTGAAATATTCACCGGTGAGCGTGTCGTGACACAGGTGACGCGGTTTGTATTCCCTGCACCATAGCTCGATTACACGACATTTACCCTCCTCGGCGGCCCACATTGCATCTCCTGCGCTGCCATGCGCTGATGGAGAATATATATTTTGCAAGCGTGCATACTCTTCGGGAGTCGAGGCAAACGAGGCGCACAAGCAACCGAACGACATATCGTGAATCTCTCCGATCAGCGATACGTCGCGATAGCGGAAGTCGCGTGAGCTATTATCCATCAAGAACTTATCGGGCGAAACGAAGTCGGTCCAGCAATCTGTCTCGCCCCCTTTGCGCCCGAACCATTTACGATGCACCGCCATGCCGCTAATCAGAAATTCCTCCATAGTGCGGGCATACATCTCCTCCATCCGGTTTTTGTTGATATTATATTCAAGGAGGCGGCTCATCACCTTTGCCTGACTCCTCTCACGCGGATCATGGGGAACGCACTCCGGCACACTCCACTGGTTGCGGAACACGCCCAACACATTCCTCACCAGCCTGCGTATCAGGTTATTCTTCAAAGGGAGATTTCCTTGAGAAAGAATATAATCCTCCTCCCTTATCCTTCCGAAGGAAGTCGGCACCATGTCACCCCATTGGTCGCCATAAGTGAATCGTTTGCATCGCTCGCGTTCCCTGCGGAATCCGGCCATCCCCTCCCAATTCCTTTGCGCCCGTTCAATAAGATCAGGCCTATACTCCTCACTCCTCATCCCCAAAAGATTATTTTTATTTGCCATTTCTTTTACAGTTATTAACTTATGGCACAAAAATAATCTCCTCTCCCCCTCCCATCTTCTTAAAAATTTACAAAAATAAATTCCACCCGTGGCGGGAGCCTCCGAGCTTCCGCAAAAACTACATCGCGCAACCTACGTGGCGGGAGCCTCCGAGCTTCCGCGAAAACTACATTGCGCAGCCTACGTGGCGGGAGCCTCCGAGCTTCCGCATCACTCCTCCTTTCTTTTAGGATTCCCTGGAAACCATCCTTTGCGGACGCGTTCGCGTTGCTCCTTTACCTCCAGGATGGACCAGAAACAGGAGAAGGAGGTGACTCCGAATAATATGGAGAGCGTGCCGGAGGTGCATAGCGACAATATCAGGGTTGCTATTCCTCCCAAGAGGAAGAGCCAATTGCATTTTTGCCCCATATAGTATTCACCCTTTATCACCAAGGGGTGAAAGATTCCGATTATCAAAAATGTGGCCAGCCCTATCGCCAACCCCTCAAGATTATATTCTGTAAGAAATTGCTGTATCATAATAAGTAAACCTTTTGAAATAATCAATTTGAGACTCTTTTATATATTTACCTTTAGATGGGGATTATCTCATCTTCCCCACCAGACGCATCAAAAAACATTGACATATAAACCGGGATATATGCAATAGCCCCTTTCAGTGTTATCTCACCGGAATTTGACAACACATATCCCCGTTCTATATGATAGTCTGGCGTGTTGACAAATCGGGATAGAGCGCTATGAATCCTATAGTCTTTACCCGATTTAACTTCCAAGGGAACCACATGAAGTGAACTATAATCATCAATCAGATAATCCACTTCACCATTCTTGCGATTATCGTAATAGAATAATTTATGCCCATGCGCCGCCAATTCGGTAGCCACCACACACTCATATAAGGAACCCAGATTTATGCTTGCCTCATCTTTTAATACCGGGGCCGGGTTCATATTATAAAGTATCCCTGACAGCAGTCCCACATCATTGAGATAAAGCTTGATAAGATTCTTTTGCTCAGTCTCAATCAATGGAAACTTTGGATTGGAGATAGCTTTTACTTCCAATGCCACACCCGAAGAAATCAGGTATTCCACCTCCTCTTCGTAGTCGCCGCTTCTCTTCCCTTTCTTTTCCTCAATATCCTTATACACCAGACGTTTTTTCTTAGACTCCATATTTGAGGGTATGAGGTTATAAATGCGCCTGATTTTCAATTTGTGTTCTAAATCATATTTGGATGCATCGGCTTCATACAGGCTATGGATATCTCTCTGCACCGACCGCACCTTTACAAGATTATGTGTCTCTATGAATTCATTCACTGCCGCCGGCATACCTCCCACCAAAAGGTAACGTCTGAAAAGATCCATGACCCTGCTGTTGATCTCCGGCTTAGGGCTTTCCAGCTTATGAAAGCATTCCCTTAAATAATCCATTGCCTCTCCGCTGAAATCATTTGCAATAAGAAATTCCTCAAAATCCAATGGCCACATATTTTCAATCTCTATTGACCCGACCGGTATGGAATGAGTATGTTTTAACGTAACACCTAATAATGATCCGCTTGCTATGTAACAATATCTGTCTTCCTGCTTAAGGAACTTCAACATCGTCAAAAGGTTAGGGCTCTCTTGGATTTCATCAATAAAGATTAGCGTATCTTCTCTGTTCCCTAACCGTTCGCCGGCAAATGCACTCAACACAAGATGAAAGTCGTTCAGATTTTCTACTGATCCAAACGCTTTGCGCATTTCGGCATTATCAATAAGATTGAGTTCTACATAATTCGCAAATAGCTTTTTACCTATGTAACGAATTATATAGGATTTTCCAATCTGCCGAGCTCCGCTCACCACCATAACCCTATCCTGCTTGCCTCTTAGATAGCGAGCAATTTTATTCTCAATCTTTCTATATAGCATAATACCTTGATATCTAATCTGCTTCAATTACAAAATTACACTTTTCAAACGGTTTTTGCAAGTAAAACATACACTTTTCAAACATTTTTAACCCTTAAAAACTACACTTTTCAAACATTTTTAGCTATCAGAAGATACACTTTCCAACCGTTTTTTGCAAATAATATGGAATAATTTCATTATATTCGCAGTCTGATTGAAAAGATTGATTCGAGATGCCCGAGCTATCAGCAGAAGTAAAACAAGCCAAACAGCGTTTCTCCATTATCGGTAACGCCCCCGCCCTCCTGAATGCCATAAGCCGCGCGATACGTGTGGCGCCGATCGACCTGTCGGTGCTCGTGACAGGCGAAAGCGGTTCGGGAAAGGAATTTTTTCCCAAGATAATTCATCAGTATGGCGCAAGGAAACATAAGAAATATATAGCGGTCAATTGCGGGGCAATCCCTGAAGGAACCATCGACAGTGAGCTGTTCGGCCACGAAAAGGGTTCGTTCACGGGAGCAATAGCCGCCCGAAAGGGGTATTTCGAGGAGGCCGACGGCGGAACGGTGTTCCTTGACGAAGTGGCCGAACTGCCGCTCACCACGCAGGCTCGCCTGCTCCGCGTGCTCGAAACAGGGGAATTCCTTAAGGTGGGATCATCCGTGGTGCAGAAAACCAACATACGAATCGTGGCCGCCACAAATGTTGACCTTCTTCAGGCTGTCAAGCAAGGGAAATTCCGCGAAGACCTTTACTATCGGCTCTCCACCGTCAGAATAGAGGTTCCCAACCTCCACGACCGCGGCGATGACATTCAGCTCCTTGCCCGCAAATTCGCATCCGACTTTGCGGAAAGGTATATGACAGCTCCTATCTCCTTTTCTGAGGATGCCATCAAGGCGATGCGCCTTTACCGCTGGCCAGGAAACGTGAGGCAGCTAAAGAACATAGTGGAGCAATTGGCTCTCTTCGATGCCGGAGAACAGATCTCGCGCGACCAGATGCTCGAGGCTTTGCCGATTGACCATTCCGGGCTTTCCACACCGGCCACATCAAAAAATCCTTATCAGGGATATGAACAGGAACGCGAAATGCTGTGGAAGATGATTTTCTCTCTCAAAGGGGAGATTGCCGAACTTCGGGCCGCATTCAAGGCCGCAGGAAATGACCGCCACAATGATGATTCTTTCTTCAAAGGGGAACATAGCGACAAAGGAAGCCGGTTCAACGCCCTGATGAAACTTCCTCCCGAAGAGATAATACCCGCAGAAGATTTCTCGGTCCGGGCCCAGCCCGACACCCCCTTGTCGCAATCCGTGGATGCCACCGAAAAGGAAGCCATAAGGAATGCCCTCGAAAGGAACAAGGGAAATAAAAAGGCGGCCGCCGAGGAGTTAGGGATATCCCTGCGAACCATTTACCGAAAAATTAGCGAACTCGAACTCGACACCTGACAATGAAACTCAAGCTGCTTCTTCTCATAATCCTCTCCCCACTTCTGTTGCTCACGGGATGCAAGCCGGTGTTCACATTCAACGGCTCCATCCTGAACTATGATGTGTATAAGACAATCTATGTCTCGGAATTTCCTATCCGTGCCTCGCTGGTATATCCTCCGCTGCAACAGACTTTCGAGAACGAGATTCTGAATTACGTTACCCGGCAGACTAAGCTCCAGGTAATTGACAATCCCAACAATGCCGACATCAATCTCTCAGGAGAGATCACAGGCTATTCTCTCTCCCCTCAAGCTGTCGGAACAGACGCTTACGCAACCGAAACGCGCCTCACCATATCGGTCCGCGTAAAATATACCGACAATCAAAATTCCGCCAATAATGTGGATCAGACCTTCTCCGCCTACCGTCAGTTCTCCTCCTCGCTGATGCTGACCGATGTGCAGGACGAGCTCTGCCAACAGATATCGGAGGAATTAGCCACCCTCATTTTCAACTCCACCCTCGGAAACTGGTAACCTTATGGAATATCCCTATTATGTCATACCCGATATAGAGGCCCTCCCCGCGGCGGCAGGAGAGGAACGCCTGCGACTTGCACGCAGGATTGCCGTGCTTGTTGGAGACCAAACCGCACTCAGAGAGATACTCGGCATAGACCCGGCGGAATTTGCCGAATTCTACCCCGACATGATGAAACCCGACCTCTCCACTGCCGATACGATCGATTCATTCCTTGATAAGTATGGCGACCCGATGGCCTCGCATTCAAAAGAGGTGAAGAACGTGGAGGAACTTGTGCCGCTCCCACCCGCCGATTACGATCTCTCGGCGATAGAGGGCGACCCATTGCTCACAGATGATGCGCCGGCGGATACTGACGACGAAACCTCCGCCCTGCTCAATTCATTCCTCACCTCCCCGGCCGAAAAACCGAAAGAGACGCCTCAATTGTCGGAATCTCTGGCACGCGCAATGATAAAAAATGGCAATTATCGCAAGGCTCTTGAAATAATTACCGATTTAAGTTTGAAAAATCCGAAAAAAAGTATTTACTTTGCAGACCAAATACGGTTTCTTAAGAAATTGATTCTTAATCAATCAAAGTCGCAGAAACAGTGACCTCCATTTTCCGTCCCCTCCAAGCGATGCGCAATCGTAAGGAAGATGACAGGAAATGGGAGGCTATTTATATGATTTTCAACCAATAATCAAGAAATTAAATAAATAATCAAGATATGTATATCTTTATCAGTATTCTTATCGTATTGGCCAGCCTTCTTCTCATCGGCGTGGTCTTGATTCAGAAATCAAAAGGAGGCGGTCTCGCATCCGACTATTCAGGAGGTAACCAGTATCTCGGCTACCGCAAGACAACCGATTTTATTGAAAAGGCCACTTGGAGCCTTGCAATCTTCATCTGTGTGCTCAGCATCTGCGCCGCCTTCACAGTCAAGACTCCCATCACAAGCTCAAGCATCCAGCCGGCGGCTCCTGCAGCTACCACTGCCGCTCCCGCCCCTGTTAATGCACCAGCTACCGCCCCTGCTCCTGCTCCTGCAAAATAAGAATTTTGACATGAGCTTATCCTAACGCATGGGTTCCAAAGAGAAACTGATTGAACGTTTTAAATCTCTTCCTAAAGATTTTTCTTGGGAAGAAGTAAAACGGTTGCTTAAAATACTTGGATATACCTTGAGGAATAAAGGAAAGACTTCCGGCTCCCGAGTGATATTTATATGCCAAGACAGAAAACCTATAATGCTTCATAAACCTCATCCTGAAAACACCATTAAAGAATATGCGTTAAAGCAATTGTTAAATGATTTAAAAGAGGAAGGATTGATATGAATACATTACATTACAAGGGTTTTATCGGCTCTGTGGAATTTAGCGAGCCTGATGGTGTTTTCTTTGGAAAAATCGAGGGAATAAACGCACTTGTCAATTTTGAAGGAGAGAGTGTTAAGGAATTAACACAGGCTTTTCATGAAGCAGTAGAGGATTATCTTATATTATGTGAGGAGGAAGGGATAGAACCTAAAAAAAGCTATTCCGGTTCAATTAATCTGGAACTGACTCCCGACATACAATCCAGAGTTGCAATGCTTGCTAAGCGAACCGGACTCACTATCAATGCATTCATACGAAAAGCACTTGAAGACAGGATAGCAACAATGTTATAAGAAGTAGTATAAGCAAACGCGGCTCGGATAAGATTATCCGAGCCGCGTTTGCTTATACTACTTCTTACCTTTCAATCATTCAAGGCCTTGTGGCCCATCCGAGTTTGTTTCGCAACAGGCGGGAGAAATTACCGTCGGGACGACGCACCACACACACCTTAAAGGGAGCCTCCTTCAGCACTAATGAATCGCCCGAATGCATAAGGAATGACCGCCCATCAAGGCTCACCCTGCATTCCCGCGCCCGCGACTTGGGAGTAAGGACTATCCTTGAATCCCCCGAAACCACCAATGGACGCATCGTAAGGGAATGAGCCGCAATCGGCGACAAAACCAAGCAACTGAGCGTGGGCTGAAGTATCGGCCCCCCTAAGGAGAGGTTATAGGCCGTGGAACCGGTGGGAGTCGAAACCACAAGGCCGTCGCTCATATAGTCTGCAAGGAAATACCCGTCTATCTCTGCATTGACGGTGACCATTGATGCCGAATCCCCTTTAAGCACGGCCACCTCATTCAAGGCGTAAGGCCAGAAGTCATCGGGCATAGCATCGCAGGCTACCTCAATCACCGCGCGCCGCTCAAGACGACCGCGCTTATCGGCAACCACACTCAGCAGCTCATCGGTATCATCAAGGGAATAGCTGGCAAGAAAACCTAAATGCCCGGTGTTGACCCCTAAAATCGGCGTCTCCCTGCGCCCGACCCACTGCGCGGCCTGAAGGAAAGTGCCGTCACCCCCTATGCTGACAACACAATCCACCCCGCGTGGAAATTCCTCCACCACCGTGACCTCTCCGGTCTCTATTCCAACTGAATTCAGATAGAGGGCAAAATCCTTCTCAATATAAACCTTGAACCCTTTTGAGGGGAGGTTATCGAAAAAATTGCGCAGACCCGCAAAATGACCTTGCTGATAATGATTTCCGAATATTGCGAGTGTATCCATATAAAACTGTGGGTTAAAAAGGCCGGAAGTTGCCAAGGCCTCATTCAACATAATCTGCTAATTCCGGAGCCGCATCACACATTCAAGAGGGTATTGAGAGCCAACAATCGTTCCCATGCCACCTCCGCATCCTGATAATCGGAAGCCGATGCTTCCACCACGTCATATCCATAACGCTCAAGGTTATGCACCGTAGGGGTCGGGTCGGCACGGCGCACACGGATGGTGACGCGTATCTTCCCATTTTCTGCCGGGGCTGACCATAGGTCCACGATATGTGCGTCTGAATCCTCAACCGCGTGAGATATTCTCGACGCGCTGTAATCGGCTGGGGCGCATTCCAGAGTCACAAAGCTCGAATCGTCGCGCGCCGGCAGCATCCTCTCCAATCCTTCAAGAAGCGAAGTCTGGTCGATCACGCCGACACGCTCCCCATCCTCCTCCACACCGACAATCCGGCCCGGAGCGTCGAGCAGGCGCGGCAAAACGTCAACAAGGGGCATTTCCCCCGACACCGTCACCCCAGCAAACGACTCTTGAAGCGGTTGAATCCGTGATATTACGTCTTTCGCTTTTATCATATCCTTTTTTTTCTTAAATTTGCATCTGATTTATATAAGTGTAACAATCGTGAAGAGCTATTTGAATCTCTCTATTACGCAAAGTTACAAAAATTATGCCAAATTTCAATAATGACAAGATTAAGTGTAAATATCAATAAGGTTGCCACTCTCCGCAATGCCCGCGGAGAGAATGTGCCCGATGTGGTGGAGTTTGCTCTCGCCTGCGAACGGGCCGGAGCACAAGGAATCACTGTTCACCCACGTCCTGATGAAAGGCATATAACACGTGCCGACGTGTATGAACTGCGTCGCGCTGTCAACACCGAATTCAATATCGAGGGTTTCCCCTCTCCCGATTTCCTGAAGCTCGTGATTGAAGTGAATCCGGAACAGGTCACCCTTGTGCCCGATGCCCCGGATGCCATCACCTCCTCTGCAGGTTGGGATGTGAAGGGCGAAGCGGAATTTCTCGCCCCCGTGATCGAGCGCCTGCGTTCTGCCGGCATCCGCACCTCCGTTTTCGTCGATCCGGATCCGGCACAGGTAAAAGAGGCGGCGCGCCTCGGGGCCGACCGCGTGGAGCTTTACACCAAACCATACGCCGACCTCTTCCCTCTCGACCCTGATAAAGCCGTTGCTTCATATATCCCGGCGGCGAAAGCGGCTGTGGATTCTGGAATTGGCCTCAACGCAGGACACGACCTCAACACCCATAACCTTCATTTCCTTTATCGCCGTCTGCCACGGCTCGATGAAGTGAGCATAGGCCACGCTTTGATATCGGATTGCCTTTACTGGGGACTTGATGAAACAATAAAGCGCTATCTGAACTGCATCCGGTGAGACCGGCTTTCACATAATCCTATTTCTCCCATAAAACTTCAAGAAAATGCAAACTCTCAACTTCTGGTCGCTCGTTATCGACGGAGGGTATATAATGATCCCTCTGGCCATCCTGCTGATAGTGACTATCTATATCTTCACTGAACGCACCATCGTGATCTCCAGGGCTTCAAAAGATGACCGTCAGTTCATGAACCGCATCCGCGACTATGTCCATGAAGGGGATATTGAATCGGCCAATAACCTCTGCAAAAAGACCAATACCCCTTACTCGCGCCTGATACAGAAAGGCCTCACTCGAATCGGCCGCCCAATGAACGACGTGCTCGTGGCAATCGAGAACACCGGAAACATCGAGGTGGCAAATCTCGGCAAGGGATTCCCCTGGCTCTCAACCACTGCCGCCGGCGCGCCGATGCTTGGTTTCCTCGGAACTGTGGTGGGCATGATACAGGCTTTCTTCTCCCTGGCATCAGCCGGGACATCGGCCGACATCACCGTGCTTTCAAGCGGCATCTATCAGGCTCTTGTCACCACCGTGGCCGGTCTCGTGGTCGGAATTGCCGCCCTCTTTGCCTACAACTACCTTGTAGCGCGAGTGAACCGGGTGATGAACGGTCTTGAAACCAAGACCATGGAATTTATGGATCTCCTGAACGAACCCGCCAAATAATCGGATATGGCTCTCAAACGTAATTTCCAGTCGCTCGATACATTCTCAATGTCGTCGATGACCGATGTGATTTTCCTGCTGCTCATATTCTTTATGGTGACCTCCACCATAATTTTTCCTGCCGCGATTGATGTGAACCTTCCGCAGAGCAGCGAGCAGACATCGGAAAAACCGGTCACAGAAGTTTACATTGACAGCGACAGCAAATATTACCTCGTGGTTGATCGCAATGATTCGGTGGTGGAAGCTAACACTGCTCCTCGCGAAATGTCGTTCGAACAGCTCACTGCCGAACTCACAATGATTCATCAGGCCGACTCCACACGTGCCGTGGCACTCTATGCCGACTCAGTGGTTGACTATGGACAGGTGGTCAATGTTCTCGACATGGCCGCGCGCAACAATATGCGCATGGTGCTTGCCACAAAAGCGAAGAGCGTAAAGAATTGATGCCCTCTCATAATCGTTTCATCCCAATAATATAATATCGATAATTTTTAATACTTACTTTCCATAAGTGACTACTGAAAATAAAGATAGAGCGATTGCAGCCGGCGTGACTTTCATTGCGCTGCTCATTCTTCTTCTCTTCCTCTTCAAGGGAGGGATGAGTTTTCAGCGCATGGAACTTGCGGAGGCCTCCACTCCCGAAATGATGCTCCCCGAGGATGAAGAGGAAACTTTCATTGAACCGGAAATCTTAAAGGCGCAGGGTGAACCCGATGCTACCGAACACGACGCACCCGCGCCTGTCGAACAAGGAGAGCCGGTAAAGGCTCCGGTTGAGAACACTAAGATTGTGGAACCGGGGCAGAATCCCAAGCCTGCTCCACAGATTGAAAAGAAGATCACACAGAAAGCGGAATCCCCTGTAAAGGCCACCGAACCGCCGGCCACAGATGAGGAACAGTCGAAAATTTCCTCCTCAATGGCAAATAAATTCTCCGGAAAGAATGGCACCCCGGGAGGGAAAACCGGAAGCAACGGATCGGGGGGAACAGGAATCGGGATCAGCGGAACCGCAAACGGCCGTGAATTTAAAGGCTGTCCCCTCCCAAACGTGACACTCCGTCATAAAACCACGGTGAAAGTCTCGGTAGTCATCGATGCTGAGGGGAAAGTCATCTCAGCCACGGCATCCGGAGCCTCCGATGCCTCAATCCGCCGCGCCTGCGAACAGGCCGCACGCGCCGCCCGATGGTCGGCAAAGAAAGGGGCCGGCGAAACCCGAGGCTCCATCACTTTCACAATCACCCCAAAATAAACCCGTCTCCAACAATCGGCCACTTTCACTTGTTGTTATATCAGATTAATATTAAAAAATTCTGCTATGACACTATCCGACCGTATCCGCCACTTCTTCCACGTTATCTCTAACGTGCGTCCCATCGTATGGATATGCCTATATATAGGCTTGACTCCCGTATTCGCGTTAATATACTGGGCCCTCCCCGACGGCCAGTTCCGCATTCCCGACGGCGCCGGAACCGATTTCGGCTCCTGGCTCTATTACAGCATCGTCACCATAACCACCCTCGGCTTCGGCGATTATACTCCGGCTCACGGATGGGCGCAGGCAGTCACAGCCGTTGAGGTGATGTGCGGATTGACCATCCTCGGATTCTTCCTGAATGCAGTGGGGTCAATGAAATCCGAAATCGATGTCACTGCCGAGATCGAGAAACAAAGACAGCTCCGTGAGGCCTCTATGAAAGACAAGCTGATGAAATCTGTGCCGCAGATTCTTCACAGCCTTAACAACTTCCTCTCCTATTGTTACGCCGCCACCACCCCTCTGGCAAAGCGCGACAAAGTTGAACCCCGTTTCAACCCCGATTTCACCCTTGATGATATGGCCGACATATATAAGCCATCAGGCCTTAGCATCGACCGCACAGAGGCATCGGCAGTGCATCGCCTTATGAAAGCGGCCTCGGCCACCAGCCTATGCCTCGATTCCTTACAGACAAGGGTTGACCTCACCCAATGGCCCGAACTTCTTGAAGACTGCTTCACATTCGTGGCCGACTGCCAGATGTTCACAGAAAATGACATCCCTACAGAGAAGCACGTGAAAGAGAATGCCAACGCCACTCCACATCCCCTCCTCTCACTCTCCAATTTCATCAAAGACAACGCCACGCTTGCCCGCAAAATCGAAACAGAACTCACCAAAATAGCATCAGCATAATCATGCCTCATCATGTTTCATCATGCTTTATCATGATTCATCATGTTTCATCCTGATAAATTAAGATTGGCGATTAAAGAGATTTCCCCCTTTAATCGCCAATCCTAATTTATAATCTTCCAAAAATTACGCAAACTTAGCGAAATCGGCCTGAAGCATATCGCCCTTCTCCTGGAATGCCTGGTGCAAAGCGAATGCCGCGCCAAGGGTGTGAGGAGTGTGACCGCCGCTCTTTTCAGCTAACTTCAGGTAATCCCACATCAGCTCCTTATACATCGGGTGAACACAGTTCTCGATGATGGTCTGAGCGCGCTGACGCGGATCTTTGCCACGAAGGTCGGCAACGCCCTGCTCTGTGGCAAGGATCTTGACTGAATGCTCGCTGTGGTCGAGGTGAGATACCATCGGCACGATAGTCGAAATCTTGCCACCCTTCTGGATTGAAGGACAAGAGAAGATCGAAAGGTATGCATTGCGGCTGAAGTCGGCCGATCCGCCGATACCGTTCATCATCTTCGTGCCGAGCACATGGGTTGAGTTCACATTGCCGAAGATGTCAGCTTCAAGAGCAGTGTTCATTGCAATGAGGCCAAGGCGGCGCACAACCTCCGGGCTGTTTGAAATCTCGCCGGGACGCATGAGCACTTTGTCGCGGAAGAAGTCGATGTTATCCATAAAGCGGAGCATGGCATCATCGGAGAATGTAAGCGCACATGTAGATGCGAAGCGACATTTACCCTCCTCCATGAGAGTCATCACGGCATCCTGGATAACCTCTGTGTACATCTCGAACTGCGGAATGTCGGGGTTCTCGCCCAGACCGTAAAGCACTGCATTGGCCACGTTGCCCACGCCGCTCTGAATCGGGAGGAATTCCTTAGGAATCTTGCCTGTGCGGAGCTGGTCGGCAAGGAAATGCGTGATGTTGTCGCCGATACGCTGTGTCAGTTCATCGGGAGCGGTGAACGGCTTGATGCTCTCTGAAAGATTGGAAGGCACCACACCGATAATCTTCTTCGGGTCAACCTTCAGGACAGTGCTTCCGATACGGTCGGAAGGCTTGTAAACCGGTATCTCACGACGGTGAGGGGGATCCAGAGGAATGTAGTTGTCATGGAATCCGCGGAAAGAATTACGGTAATAAGAGGAATACTCTATTATCACCTTCTTTGCCATCTGTGCGATTGTAGGTGTCATTCCCAGGCCGGCGCCAAGGATAAGCTCGCCGTTGGGGCTCATCTCTGTTACCTCGATGATGGCCACATCGATGTCGCCGTAGAATCCGTAGCGGAGATCCTGAGAAAGATGACTCAGGTGAGCATCGAAATAGCTCATCTCTCCCTTATTAAGCAGATTCCTCGCGTCCTTATGGCTCTGGTAAGGAGTGCGGATGTTGATTGCTTCCGCACGCGACAGTTCTCCGTCAACATGATCGTTAGTTGAGGCTCCTGTAAACACATTGATCTTAAATGGCTCGCCTTTTTCATGGAGTGCCTTTGCGCGTGCTGCCAAGGCACCAGTTACTACTTTGGGAGTACCGGAGGCGGTGAAACCTGAGAAGGCCACATTATCGCCGTTTTTAATATAACTTGCAGCCTCTTCAGCTGAAATAAATGGGATACTCATTTGTAACGTTTAGATTTAAATGGTAATTTTGCACAAAAATAGTCAATTTCTGCAATTATTCATCAAAATGGAACCATTTTTTTTACCAAATAATGATAAAAAATGCGCAGATTCCAAGAAAGTGCGCATTGAAACCTACGGCTGCCAGATGAATGTGGCTGATTCTGAGGTGGTAGCGGCAATGATGGAGATGGCCGGCTATTCCACCACGGAAAATGATGAGGAAGCGGCCGCAGTGCTGCTTAATACCTGCTCCATCCGCGACAACGCCGAGCAGAAGATTCATTCCCGTCTCGCCTACTGGAATGCCCTCCGCCGCAAGCTGGGGCGCAATATAATAATAGGCGTGATAGGCTGCATGGCAGAGCGTCTGAAAGATGAACTCATAGAGAAGCATGGCGTGGATCTTGTGGCCGGCCCCGATTCCTATCTCGACATTCCCAACCTTATCGCCGCGGCCGAGACAGGCCAGGCGGCAATCAATACCGTGCTGTCGGAAACTGAAACTTATCGCGACATCGTGCCGAAGCGCATCGGCGCCGGTGTGGGAGGGTTCATATCCATAATGAGGGGTTGCAACAATTTCTGCTCCTACTGCATCGTGCCCTACACCCGTGGCCGCGAACGCTCGCGCGAACCGGAGTCTATTCTCCGCGAGCTTGCCGACCTTCGCGCCCGTGGATTCCGCGAAGCCACCCTCTTGGGCCAGAATGTAAACAGCTATCATTATATATATGACGACGGCCGTGAGGTTGACTTTCCTGCCCTCCTCGCCATGGTGGCCGAGGCGGCTCCCGATATGCGCATTCGCTTCACAACCTCCCATCCGAAGGATATGAGTGATGAGACTCTTCACACTATTGCCCGCCACACCAACCTTGCGCGCCATATCCATCTTCCGGTGCAGAGCGGCTCAAACAGCGTGCTGAAGGATATGAACCGCAAATATACTCGCGAATGGTATCTCGATCGCGTGGCGGCAATCAGGCGCATACTTCCCGATGCCGGTCTTTCAACTGATATGTTCACGGGCTTTTATAATGAATCGGAGGAGGATTTCCAGCAGACCCTCTCCCTGATGCGTGAAGCAGGGTTCGATTCAGCCTTCATGTTCAAATATTCGGAACGTCCCGGAACGCTGGCCTCAAAGACAATGCCCGACAATGTTCCGGAGGAGGTGAAGATAGAGAGGCTTAACCGCATGATTGCCCTCCAGAATGAGCTTTCGCTCGAGAGCAACCGTCGCGACATCGGCAAGGAATTTGAAGTGCTTGTGGAAGGCACCTCCAAAAGGAGCAAAGAGGAGATGTTTGGCCGCACCTCGCAGAACAAGGTCGTGGTCTTCCCCCGGGGTGAAAACAAGCCCGGCGACTTCATCCGGATCCGCATCCTCTCCGCATCCTCTGCCACCCTGAAAGGAGAACAATTACTATAATGTTTCATCATGATTCATCATGCCTTATCATGTTTTCTCATGTTTCCCCATGTTTCATCATGATTTCCCATGCTTCATCATGTTTTCTCATGTTTCATCATGACTAATCTTGTTTAATCTTGTCAAATCTTGAAATAAAACAACTATGGGCGTTGACATCAAGTTTTCTCAATCATATTTCTGGCTTAAATCCTGGGTGCTGGCCAATATCGTCCAATTAGGCACCCAGAACTTCTGCGACCGCTTTGTCGATTACAAGCTCGACCCTTGCCGCCGGCTTTACGACCAGATGGTGTTGGCGGCCAGAAGCGGTGTGGCCAACATTGCCGAAGGCACTTCACGCCACTCCACGTCAATCGAAACAGAGATGAGGCTTATAGATGTGGCAAGAGCCAGCATTGATGAGCTGCAGGGAGATTTCTTCAACTTCCTCCTTCGCAGAAAAGCCGACGTATGGCCAATCGGTCAGAAAGACCGGGAGGCCGTGTGGAAAATTGAGTTGGATCCGCCGGATTATTCCAATAGCTTATTGCATGATGCCGCCCTGCACATCCATGCTCAAAAGCGCAAATATAATCCTTGGATAGAAAACAGTTCAGCCGACATCACAGCGAATGCAATGTTGATACTCTGCGTCCGGCTTAACAAAATGTTGGAAGCACAGCTACGTTCACTTCTCGAGCAGTTCAAGCAACAAGGAGGATTCACAGAAAATATGACTGTGGAAAGACTTGAAGCCCGCCGGACACAAGCCGGAAAGGCAAATGCTCCGCAATGTCCTGTATGTGGCAAGACCATGGTCAAGCGCATGCAAAAGCGTGGCGATGGTCAAGGACGCGAATTCTGGGGATGCGGAGACTACCCGAAATGCAATGGCATAAGAAGAATTTAATAAAAGAATAAAATTAAAAATCCGGAGCCGACCATTAGTGCCGACTCCGGATTTGCAAGTCAAAATCAAAATAATATTATCTTACTATTATCTTCGCTGTCACTTTTCCTTGCCTTACGATATACACTCCTCTTTCGAGCTGAGCCTCTTTGCGGGGACCTCGGTAAACGAACATGCCGTTGAGAGTATAGACCTCAATCTCTGAGTCGTTATCCATCATCGCCTCACTTCCGTTCTCTACTCCCGACGGTGCACCGACTATGACTTTCGACTCCTTGGTCGCTATGTTATAGTTGCGGTCGTTACCTTCTGTGAAATAGACAGGATACTCGCCCATCGGAGAATACTCATCCACATCACATACAGGCTCCGGAAGCTCCTCGATGTCATCAAGGGTGTCATCATACTGCAATCCTTTCGCCAGATAAGAGAAATCGGGAAGCGGTTGACCGGCCTCAATCACGATTTCTGCCACCGTAATCTCTAGGTCAGCCTTATCTACCACAAATTGTCTCATCTGTCCCATAAGCTCCATGGGCGTGCCCTGCTCCTCATCAAGTATGGCACCCACGGTAGCCTCTCCGGCACCCACGATGCGCATCATGTTTCCATTGATTTCAACCACGTCGGAATTTGATGTCTCGTAGCGAAGCTTCATACCCTCCGGGGCATACTGGGCGAGGTCGATCTCCCCGTCACCATACGTTGCCGTCGGGATAGCCTCAAGGCAAAGGAGATCCTCATTCATATTCTTGAATTCCTTCCACACGGGATCAAGCCAGTAATGCACCATCGATCCTTTCTTCACATGGAGCGAAGCCTTCTCTTCAACCTCCGTGTCGAAAGTGGAGGACTCTATAACAGGAGGAGTGGTATTCAAGGAATACACCTGCGTGATAGCCGGACACTCACCAAAAGCGTATGAGCCGGCCTTGGTAAGCGAAGCGGGCAGAATCACCTTCTCCAACTGCTGACAGCCGCGGAAAGCATCCTTGGCAATTGAACCGACCTTATAAGGAATCTCAATCTCCTTTAACCCTGTATTCTGGAAAGCTGAAGTCTGGATTTCTGTAAGATTATTGCTCAATATTGCCGATTCAAGAGCAGAGCAACCTGAGAAGGCAGACGAGCCAAGTGAGGTGACGGAGTTGGGAATCTCAATCTCCTTTAATCCTGTATTCTGGAAAGCTAAAGTCTGGATTTCCGTAAGATTATTGCTCAATATTGCCGATTCAAGAGCGGAGCAACCTGAAAAAGCAG
>CAMWXH010000053.1 GCA_947178165.1 uncultured Porphyromonadaceae bacterium
GCTTTCTAAGCGGATAAATATCTTATTCAAATATTTAAATCATTAACTAACATCAACTGAAATATGAAGACAACAGAATATTTATTTTCCTTTATTCGAGGATACGATCATGATGAAGCGGGTTGATTCTCTTTGAAATTCATCTTGCTTCAGCTTAATATGTTACACATTCAATTCCAATAGCCAACATAATGAGACTTATAGCATTGGCACTTGCAGTGATGACTGTATTCACATGTTTCGGCGGCAATAATGCCTCTGATTCGGTGAAGGTTTTTTTCCGCATTGGGCAATACGAATATGACCCGGCTTTCGGTAATAACCGTCAGGCAATGGATAGCTTTATGGATATTCTTTCTAAGGCTAATTCAGAAAATAATATCGAAAGTATAGAGATCAGGGCATATACCTCTCCTGACGGAAGCAGTAAAGGGAACCAACGCCTATCGGAGTTGCGTTGCAATGCCATTGCTGATTATATTGCAGCCCATCTTCCCATCAAGCCATCCCTCTTGCATAAAGTGCCGGAAGGCATTGCCTGGAATGGATTGCGTGAACTTGTTGAAAAGACCCCCGAGGTTCCGTCGCGAAATGCAGTGCTGAATATACTTGATAACACTCCTGTATGGATATTTGACCGTCGGGGCAAAGTGATAGGAGGGCGTAAAAGTCAACTTATGTCGCTTGACAAAGGGATTCCTTACCGCTGGATGCTTACTAATCTTTTTCCCCAGTTGCGAAATGGCGTGGTAATTTCTATTATCTTGAGAGACAGCAAGGGTGAATGTGAGCAAAATACTGATTATGAAGATAGTGAGAATCAAAAGATTATAGAGAATAAGAAACACCTTGAACTTGATAAACGTCCTGAAATAAATGAAGGGGAAGAGAGTGTTCAATCTTCCCAAATCTCTTCGCCAGCAGAACCAACGCCATTACCGGGAATTACGGAAAAATCCTCTCGAAAAGATAGCAATTTCGCGATGAAAACCAATATGCTCGGCTATGCGGTGCTGATGCCCAACCTTGAGATTGAGTGGATGTTTACACGCCGCTGGTCGCTGGCTCTTGAGGGGCAAGGCGCTTGGTGGGCAAAGAACTCTACACATAAAGTGTATCGTCTTGCCACCTTGATTCCGGAGGTGCGTTTTTGGCCTATAGAACGTTCTCGCTGGCATGGCATGTATGTAGGACTCTTCGGAGGCCCGGGCACGTATGATCTTGACAGAGGGAACGGCAAAAAAGGACATGAAGGAGAAGGAGGCATGGTCGGTGCATCTGTAGGATATATGTGGCCAATAAGTAAGCATCTTTCTCTTGAAGCAGGTGTCGGAGTGGGCTATCTGCGCGTTCGAGATAAGGAGTATGCTCCTCTTGACGGACACTTCCTATATCAACAGACAAAAAACATCAATTATTTTGGACCCCTCAGGCTTAAGCTTTCACTGGTGTGGCGAATCCCTAAATAAAAATTAAAATGTTAAAATGAAGATTCTTAACAGACATAACACAATGGCCGTCGGGCTTCTTGCGTTTACGCTGTTGACCTCGTGCCAACGCACCGAGTTGTGCTACGACCATTTTCCTACCCTGACGCTTGGATTGGAGTGGGAAAATGAGTGGGAGCGCGACTACGGCATGAATCATGCCAACACCTGGGACACGGCGTTGCACGGTTTTCAATATGATGATATGCGTCCCGAACGACCGGAATGGGTCAATATGGTGATAAATAAGCCCGATGGGACGTCTAACGAAACTTACCTCGAACCAACAGGTGGTGTAATCAATGTCTCTGTTGGATCAGGCCAGTCTTACCTGCTCTACAATGGCGATACGGAATATATAATGTTCCACGACATGGTATCAATGAACGATGCCCGTGCAACCGCTACTTCGCGCTCACGTGCCGGATTATCATATATTAACGATCGACACCCTGATGTTCGTTCCACTAATCCTCCGGATATTCTTTATGCCACGTATGTCGAAGAGGCTCCGTCGTTTGCCGTTCATGACCATCACTCATTGGACGTGAAAATGCAGCCTCTCGTATATACTTACATAATTCGATATGAATTTGAATATGGTCTGGAGCATGTTTCGCTTGCACGTGGTGCTCTCGGAGGCATGGCGGAGTCAGTATATCTTCGTGACGGCAAAACATCTGATGATTCATCAGTCATACTTTATGATTGCGAAGTGAAGCCATTTGGTTGCGAAGCTCGCGTGCGTTCCTTTGGCATTCCCGGTTTCCCAGATGAATACTACGGTAGGGGGGACGACTCCGATCGCCCATATTCACTGAATCTTGAGATACTCCTGCGTAACGGCAAGACAGTTGAATTTAACTATGATATTGCCGATCAAATGAAGAAGCAACCGCGCGGTGGCGTGATCACTGTCTCCGGTATTCGTATTGAAGACCAGATTGGTGAGTCAGACTCAGGTTTTAATGTGGATGTTACGGATTGGCCCGAGCATGACGTTATCGATCTTCCAATAGAAGTTGAACCGTAATTAATCAGAAATACATCTAAATACTAAAATAATAATAACTAAACATAATCTAAAATGAATAAACATCTCTTTTACTTCGCCCTGAGTGCTCTGGCATTCACAGCATGTACTTCAGAAGAAACAGTCGATGTGAGTTTGCAGAGCAATGTGATCGGTTTCGAAAATGCTGTTATGAAGCAGTCGCGTGCTGATGCACAGATAGGAGACCTCACTACTTCTAACCTGGATAAATTCATGGTATATGGCTTCTATACAAAAGATGGCCAACAAGCAAATCCTATTCAGGTGTTCGGTGGAGACGCCGTGACCAAACAGAATGGGGCATGGACCTATAGCGGTACTCGTTTCTGGGTTCCCGATGCAACCTATAGTTTCTTTGCCTATAGTTGCGCAGACGTGGCATTGGACAACAATTACGGGACCGTAGGCCTTGATCTAAATGCTACGGGTGCAGATCGCCAACTTATCATAACAAATTACAGAAGCGATACTCATCACAACCATGACCTTATCTACGCTCAGAATAAAGAGATAAAGGCCATTCCAAAAACCAATACGAATCCGAACCCCAATCCCAATGTATCTTTTAAGTTTTCTCATATCCTGACTAAGATAGATGCCATTTTCACGAGTGAATTCTCTAATGATTACGACATCGTAATCAAGGATGTGAAGATAGTGAATTTCCGCAATGTCGGGACTTTCTCACAGACAAAGGGATGGGGAACCACTCCCGAACGAGATCTCACTTTGGACCAGAACACGGGAATATCCATGAGATTGGAGTTTCCCTCCTCGGGATCAAACAGTTCTACTTACGGTGTTGCCAATTCATCCCAAACCATTTCTCAGAAGCCAAAGACTTCATATCGCTACGTTATCCCCTACAAATACAATTATACTGATGTACAGTTAACTTTCACTATTGAAGTATATAAGGGAAAAAACCATACATCGGAAAATTTGGTTCTTTCTCGTAATATGGAAGGTCATTGGGCACCTCAATGGGAGCAGGGTTATTACTATACCTACAATATCACACTGACCGGTACTGTTGCAAACTTGCAGCCTATCGTATTTGAAGTGGCTCAGGACATGAATGATTGGACTCCAAGCTCCAGCACTGCAACCGACATTACATTCTCTGCTAACTAATGTTTGAGAAGAAGAGCTTACGTAACAGCTGAAAAAGAAAATCCCCGATGACATAATTGTCACCGGGGATTTTCTTTTTTAGCTCAGATTATTTCTTAAATAGTCTTACCAGCTCACCAATCCAAAGGACGATTGAAGTGGCACCGATTATTATCAACCAGTCAAGGATGCTGAGAGGAGTGACGTTGAAGAACTCGCCTCCGACTGATACGATGAAGATCTGGCCGATTAGGATTACCAATGCGATTAAAACGAAGCCACCGCAGTTCTTGAAGTGGAACGCCGAACGTCCGGTCTCAAATGCACGGGCATTGAACATATTCCAGAACTGAAGGAATACGAAGATTGTGAAGAACATCGAAAGCTCAATAGGCGTTAGAGCAGGAGTGTTGGCATCAACAGTCTGGGGTATAAAGGAGAAGAGCTGCGTTATGGAGGCTACACTATAATGTTCGAAGATATACAGTATTCCAAGAAGAACGAGGAAGAATATTCCACCTACTCCTACGATCGACCTCCACATAGGCTGATTGATGATGAATGCTTCGCGAGAGCGAGGCTTATCCTTCATCACGCTTTCCGACGGAGGCAGGGAGGCAAGAGCCATTGCCGCAAAAGTATCCATGATAAGGTTCACCCAAAGCATCTGAGTCACAGTAAGAGGAGATTCAGTTCCCATAAATGCTCCTGCGAGGACGATGAAACATGCTGCAACATTTACCGTCATCTGGAAAAGTATGAACCGCTGGATATTCTGGAACAATGAACGTCCCCACATCACGGCGCGTCCTATTGATGAGAATGAGTTATCCACAATTGTTATATCGGAAGCCTCCTTGGCAACAGATGTTCCATCACCCATAGATAGACCCACGTGGGCTGCTTTGAGGGCAGGAGCATCGTTGGTTCCGTCGCCTGTCACGGCCACTACTTCATTATTGGCCTGCAAGGATTCAACCAGACGTTTCTTATCCATCGGGCGGGCTCGAGCAATAATCTTGATTTCTCCTACACGCTTGCGAAGTTCTTCATCAGAAAGGGCCGCGAATTCAGTTCCGGTGATTATATTGGCATCCCCGTCAGTCTTGTCATTCCAGAGACCTACTTGACGTCCAATCTCTTTGGCTGTTCCCGGCGTATCGCCTGTAACGATCTTAACATTTATGCCTGCATCCATCACTTCTTTCACAGCATCAGGCACATCAGCACGAACAGGGTCGGAGATGGCAACAATTCCAAGGAAAGTAAGATTTTCAGCCACTACTTTGTTATCCTTCACTGTGGCATCTCCATCTTGAAGTTCCTGATAAGCGAAACCGAGGGTTCGCATAGCCATATTCTGGTATTCGAGGAGCTGAGCATCAATTTCCGGCTTAGTCACTCCTGCCGTGTCCTTGCACATCCCGAAAACAATTTCCGGAGCTCCCTTGACATACAGTATTCGTTTCCCTGTTGCCGATTTAACGACGGTTGCCATATATTTCCTTTCAGTGGTGAAAGGGAGCTCTTCAAGGCGTCCCACTTGATCGCGGAGCTTAACATAATCCGCTCCCCGTTCCTTTAGCCAGAGAAGAAGGGCTCCTTCAGTAGGATTGCCTAACACCTGTGGCTTCTCGCCTGAGAGATCAAGCTGAGCAGTGGAGTTGACCGCTATTCCTTCATAAAGCACTTCATCGGATGGATTGCCAAAGAAATTGGTTTTATAGATCTGCATCTGGTTCTGCGTGAGAGTTCCAGTCTTATCTGTGCAGATCACAGTGGTTGCTCCCATCGTTTCGCATGCATGCATCTTGCGCACGAGGTTATTGGTCTTGAGCATCCTGCGCATTGAATAGGCAAGTGACAGGGTCACGGCCATAGGGAGGCCTTCGGGAACAGCCACAACAACAAGAGTGACTGCTATCATGAGGGTTTGCAGAAGATATGCAACAAACTCAACCCATTCAAAAGGGGAGTTGATGAAATACATTATTATACGCCCCACCACAATCAAGGCTGCAAAAGCGTATGAAATCTTCGTTATCAGATCGCCTAGGCCATCCAGCTGTTCGTTGAGGGGAGTTTTTACGCTGTCGTCAATCTGAGCTGCCTCAAAAACCTTGCCGTTTTCAGTCTTGTCTCCTACGGCATATACTCGCATCACGCCATGTCCTTCCATAACTTTTGTTCCGCGCATTGCATGGTTGGAAGGGAAAGTGTCTTCCGGATTGAATTGTTCGGGATCAGTGGTCTTATGACACATCGGCTCACCGGTCAATGTCGATTCGTCGATGTTCATTGAGACTGCCTCAAGCAGTTCTCCGTCGGCCGGCACTTCCTCACCTGTGTTAAGGATGACGATATCACCAACGACGATATCCTTTCGGGGAACCTGAGTCACGTTCCCGTTGCGTATCACCTGTACAGGCTCATCGTCGTTCACCTGGTTCAGAAGGGCAAATTCCTTGTCGGCTTTCAATTCAAAAATGAATGCAAGACCCGTGGCGAGGAGAATGGCAATGAAAATGCCTATTGGCTCAAAGAAGACTCCGGCACCCTTATCAAGCCCCCAGAATTCATAGCATGAAATGCCGATAGAGAGAGCTCCGGCAATAAGCAGGATGATGATTAGCGGATCGCCAAACTTTTCAAGAAACCTTTTCCACAGCGGGGTCTGTTCCGCAGGGGTAAGAACATTTACCCCGTTCTTGTTACGACTCTCCAACACTTCCGCATCGGTTAGCCCAGTGTAATGTTTTTTTTCTGCCATTTGTTAAACTTTTTATTGTTTTCTTTTTGCAATGCAAAATTAGTAAAAAAAAGAGTATTATATTTTATTATGAAACATTTCAACAGAATTAATCTAATGATAGGGGAATACGGTTGCAAACTTGCAGAAAGACGGCCTCC
The DNA here is from genome assembly GCA_947178165.1 of uncultured Porphyromonadaceae bacterium. Classification (GTDB taxonomy): domain Bacteria; phylum Bacteroidota; class Bacteroidia; order Bacteroidales; family Muribaculaceae; genus Lepagella. The sequence continues at coordinate 6,565 of CAMWXH010000053.1, forward strand.
CGAAATCGGGAAGCCGTCTCATCCAACAATTATATTTTCAGTTATTTTGCCGAATCCGTTTTCACTTCATCCGCAGAGGGGGAAGTCTTGGGATTCTTCAGATATTTATCCAAGAAACGGAAGAATACCCTTTGCCAGAGAATTGCATTCTGAGGCTTGAGCACCCAGTGGTTTTCGTCGGGGAAGACAAGCATTTCAGCTTCAAGACCGTGCATTTTCGCGGCGTTGAAGGCCTGCATTCCCTGTGAAGCAAGTATGCGATAGTCAAGTTCTCCGACTGTAATAAGCATCGGGCACTGCCAGTTGTTCACAAAACGATGAGGCGAATTGGAATAAGTTTTTTGAGCAATTGCATTCTCCTTATCCCAATATGGACCGCCGAGATCAAAGTCGGCAAACCACATCTCTTCTGTTTCAAGATACTGAGCTTCCAGATTAAAGATGCCGGCATGGGCAATGATGGCGGCAAATCGGCCTTCGTTGTGTCCGGCCAGCCAATAAGCGGAGAAACCACCGTAGCTTGCACCGATTGCACCTACACGGTTCTCATCGACGTATGGACGCTCTTTGATATAATCAGTGGCGGCGAAATAGTCCTGCATATTCTGGCCGCCATAATCTCCTGAGATCTGTCGGTTCCACTCAGTGCCGAAACCGGGTAGGCCGCGGCGATTGGGAGCTATGACAACATATCCGTTAGCGGCCATGATCATAAAGTTCCAGCGATAGCTCCAGAACTGGCTGACAGCCTGCTGAGGACCGCCCTGACAGTAGAGGATGGCAGGATATTTCTTGTTAGGATCGAAATCGGGAGGAAGAATTTCCCAGCATGTCATCTCTTTGCCATCTGATGTGGGCACGACAACTTTTTTCACGTCACCGAGTTTAAGTTTTCCGAGAAGCTCGGCATTCACTGATGTCAGATCCTTGACGCTCTCTTTAGTCACGAGGGTGATTTCATTAGGAGCCTGCATTGAATGGCGCAATGCTATGGCTTCGTTGTCGGAGAGAGGAGCTATGCTTGCGAAATCGCACTGGTCCATAGCAATAGTGTCGATAGCGGCTGTGGCAACATCAATCTTGAATACCGGTTCAACACCCTGATAGTATCCCGTGAACCAAATGTATTTACCGCTCTTGGACCAAGCCAAGGTTTCAGGCCAGTAATCCCAGTTCTCAGTAAGGTCACGCTTATTTGAACCGTCGGCGTTCATAACCATGAGACGTTTCTTGTCGCTCTCATATTTGGGAGTTGCCATTGAGAGCCAAGCTATGGTCTTGCCGTCAGGAGAGAAAACCGGATCAGTATCATAGCCAGGAAGTCCCTCTGTCAGATTTTTGGTTGATTTATCCTCCAAATTGTAGAGATAAAGGTCACTGTTGGTGGAGAATACCATATCCTGTCCCTTAAGCTTGCGCGAAACATAGATAAGAGACTTGCTGTCGGGACTCCATGCAAAAGATTCTGCGCCGCCAAAAGGAAGCATAGGGCATTCAAATGGTTCACCCTCCATTATGTCAACAGCATTTTCAAGTTTTGAACCGTTGAATTCGGCAAGGAAAGGATGTGGTATCTTAGTGATCCATTCATCCCAATGCTTATATCCGAGGTCATCAACAACACGTCCGGTTGTCTTGGGAAGGTCTTTGAAAAGTTCCTCGTCGTTTTTGTTATAGTCGTCAATGGAACTTGCATAGATTACTTTAGTGCCATCAGGAGAGATCTCAAAACAGTTGATGCCGTTCTTAACATCCGAAACCTTTGTTTCGCCCGAGCCATCGGCATTCATGACAAAGAGCTGGGTTGTCTCCGTATCTTTATCGTAGCGTATGAAGGCAATCTTCTTTCCATCCTCAATCCATCTAAGATTTGATTCAGACCCCGGGGTCTTTGTAAGGCGGGTCATGTTATTACCCTTCGAGTCGATTGAGTAGATTTCGGCATTACCCTTGTTCTGCTCAATGCTTTCATAGGTAAGGGTGAATATGATGGTTTTGCCATCAGGGGAGGGTGTGGCCTCGCTGATGCGTCCGAAAGCCTCAAGGATTTCGGGGGTTATCATACCGTCGTTTACCTCAATCTCCGGCTTTTCTATAAGTGTGTCGGAGACTTTATCTTTCTGACAGCTTGCCAGAGAGATTGGAAGCAGCATAGCGCTCATTGCGATTTTTGCTTTATTCATAATGTAGATTTAAAGTTATGGATTTATTTCCTTTTTCTCTTATAAACGTTTTTCTGATTTCTGCTTTTCCGTTCTTCGGTGAAGGCAACCTGATATGGTCTGTGCTTATCTGCCTTAGGAGGCAGCCCGTGGGTGCGCGGAGGGTTGTCGTATAAGGCGGCTATAAGGTCCTTGCGTCCCATTTTACGTAATTCCCCAATTATCGACTGACGATTTTCCGGCTTATACCAAAAGAAGAATTCCCGTTGCGCCAGTTTCTCCTTTTCAGATTTAGCTGTGAAAACTTCCTCTCCGGTGTATGGATGAAAGCCGGTGTAATATATTTCCGTGGCCAGTGTCATTGGAGTTGGAGTGAAGTCCTGAACCTGTTCAAGATGAAAATTCAGCTTTTTTGTTTCAGCAGCAAGTTCAGCCATATCCACTTCTTCACATGCCGGATGAGAGGAGATGAAATAGGGGATGAGCTGTTGGCGCAATCCTTTCTCCTCATTCACTTTATCGAACAGGTGCTTAAACCGGTGGAATAAAGAGAAGGAAGGTTTGCGCATGCAGTCAAGCACCCGGTCGGAGGTGTGTTCGGGAGCAACCTTTAAACGGCCGCTAACGTGATCTGATATCAGTTCCCTCAGATACCTCTTATTGTTTGCATTTATTTTGTCATCGCCCGAATCGGCCATTGAAAGATCATACCTTACGCCGCTGCCTATAAAGGATTTCTTTATATCAGGCAGAGCATCAACGCTATGATAGATGTCAAGAAGAGAGGCATGATCGTTATTCAGATTCTTGCAAGGCTTTGGATGAAGGCAAGAAGGCCTGGTGCATTTCTTGCAAATCTCCTTATTTTTCCCACCCATTGCATACATATTGGCCGAAGGTCCTCCAAGATCGGAAATGTAACCCTTGAAATCGGGCATCTCTGTCACTTTCTTGACCTCCTTCATTATTGAATCCTTTGACCTGGAAGCAATAAACTTTCCTTGATGAGCAGAAATGGTGCAGAACGCACATCCTCCGAAGCAACCTCTGTGCATACACACCGAATGGCGAATCATATCGTAGGCAGGAATGGTTTTTCCTCTGTAACGCGGATGAGGGAGGCGCGTGTAGGGGAGATCAAAGGAGGAATCCACCTCTTCTGTTGAAAGGGGTGGATACATCGGATTGATACGAATCATCCGGTCGCCTGTCTTCTGCCATAAGGTCTTGCCCTCAAATTTATTTGATTCCTCCTCTACATGCCGGAAATTCAGCGCTTGAAGCTTCTTCTCTTTCAGACAATCCTCATAACTGTTAAGGACAATGTCTCCTTCCCTCGGAGTCTCTTTTGAGAAAAGGACTGTCTGGGGCACATCTTCCATTTCAGAAATGCTTATGCCCCGTTCGAGGCGACTGACAATCTCTTTCATAGGTTTTTCCCCCATTCCATAGACAATCATATCGGCAGGAGCCTCTGCAAGAATGGAGGGACGCAAGCGGTCTTGCCAATAATCATAGTGCGAAACCCTGCGTAAAGATGCTTCAATTCCTCCTGCTATTACAGGCACATCAGGATAAAGCTCCTTAAGAATATTGGAATAGACAATCGTCGGATAATCGGGACGCATTCCATGTCTGCCTCCCGGCGTATAGGCATCGTCATGACGTAAACGCCGATTGGCTGTGTAATGATTCACCATTGAATCCATGGCTCCGGCCGACACGCCAAAGAAAAGCCGAGGCTTACCTAATTTCTTAAAGTCGCGGAGATCGTCCCTCCAGTTTGGCTGTGGCACAATCGCCACTTTAAGTCCAAGCGATTGAAGGGTCCTTCCAATCACGGCCGCCCCGAAAGAGGGGTGATCCACGTAGGCATCCCCGGAGAAGATTATAACGTCCGGCTGATCCCATCCGAGAGCCTCTATTTCATCTTTAGTGGTAGGAAGGAATGCAGATTTGGGGGGATAGGGTGATGGAAACTCCTTATCCTTTGTAATATCTTTTTTGATTGCACCTTTTGCTTTTATCTCTTTCATATCTGTCAGGTGGCTTGAGGCTCTCCTATGAGTTCGCGTATCTTTAAAAGTTCGTCGCGCAGGCGAGCGGCTTCTATAAAGTCGGTATTTTTAGCCGCCTTTATCATATCAGCCTGTAATTTGTCGGCCTGTCGTTTAAGTTCAGAGGGCGACATATACTCTATCACGGGATCCGCGGCCATCGAAACCTGATGTTCCTCTTCAATATAAGGACGAGGAGCCGGCTTCTTGATATCGGATGTGATCTTCTTGGCTTTACGTTCTGGTTTAGCCCCAATACCATTTTGAGACTTCTCCATTGCATCCTCCCCATAAATCTCAAGCAATTCCTTTCCGGAGGATTTTTTCACAATTGGGGTTGGGGTGATGCCATGTTCTTTATTATATTGTAGCTGTTTTGCGCGGCGGCGTTCGGTCTCATCGATTGTTTTCTGCATGCTGTCGGTAATCTTATCAGCATACATTATCACTTTACCATTTACATTACGCGCCGCCCTGCCCGCTGTCTGAGTTAATGAACGATGATTCCTTAGGAAACCTTCCTTGTCTGCATCGAGGATAGCCACCAGGCTCACCTGAGGCAAATCAAGGCCTTCACGCAGCAGGTTGACACCTATGAGGACATCATAGACTCCCTGACGCAAATCCTCAAGAATGCGTATTCTCTCAAGAGTATCAACATCACTGTGAATATAAGCGCTGTTCACACCCCATTTCCGGAGGTGAGCATCCAGTTCCTCCGCCATTCTCTTGGTAAGTGTTGTCACCAAGACACGCTCGTCACGCTCTATCCGATCCTGTATCTGTTCCATCAGGTCGTCGATCTGGTTCATTGTCGGCCTGATCTCTATCTCAGGGTCAAGGAGGCCGGTAGGACGAATCACCTGTTCTGTGAACACACCCTCTGTCTGCTGCAGTTCGTAATCTCCCGGGGTGGCGCTTACGTAAATTACCTGATTCGTGAGGCGTTCAAATTCATCGAATTTAAGAGGACGGTTGTCGATAGCAGCCGGCAATCTGAAGCCATATTCCACAAGATTCATCTTGCGCGACAGGTCGCCTCCGTTCATCCCCCTTATCTGAGGCAACGTGACGTGGCTCTCATCAATAATGGTAAGGTAATCTTTTGGAAAATAATCGAGCAGGCAGAAGGGCCTCATTCCGGGTTCTCGCCCGTCGAAATAACGGGAGTAATTCTCTATTCCGCTACAGTGGCCAAGCTCCTTTATCATTTCAAGATCGTAGGTGACTCTTTCTCGCAGTCGCTCAGCTTCCAGCAGCTTTCCCTCGCGGATGAAGAAATCACATTGTGCGCCGAGGTCAACCGCTATGTTATTGATTGCTGATGCAGTGCGTTCTTTCGAGGAAACAAAAATATTGGCCGGATAAATGTTAAACCCGTCAAGACTTGAGAGCACACCTCCGGAAATAGGGTCAACCGTCTGAATCTTCTCAATCTCGTCGCCCCAGAATGTGACACGAAGCTGAATATCCTCAAAAGAGAGCATGATGTCAACAGTGTCGCCCTTTACTCGGAATTGCCCGTGATTAAGGTCTATTTCAGTGCGGCTATAAAGAGAATCGACAAGTTTTCGAAGGAATGCATTGCGGGCAATCCGTTGGCCAACCTTTATATTCACCACAGTCTGGGAGAAATCTTCCGGATTTCCCATACCATATATGCAGCTCACGCTTGACACGACCACGACATCCCTGCGCCCCGAAAGAAGTGCTGCCACAGTGGAAAGCCTGAGCTTCTCGATCTGCTCGTTGATCATCAGGTCTTTCTCAATATATTTGTCGGACGATGGAATGTAGGCTTCCGGTTGATAGTAATCGTAATAGCTAACAAAATACTGCACCGAGTTGTCTGGGAAGAAACTCTTGAATTCGGAATACAGCTGCGCGGCGAGAGTTTTATTATGTGAAAGAATCAATGTCGGCCGTTTCACTTCCTGGATCACGTTGGCCATAGTGAATGTTTTGCCTGAGCCGGTTACACCGAGGAGGGTCTGATTTTTCACCCCTTCATTCACACCGGCAGACAATTCACGTATGGCTTCAGGCTGATCGCCTGTGGGCATATAATCGGATGTAAGTTGAAAATCCATATTTGCAAATATAGCTTATTTGGTAAAAATAACAAAATAAGAAAGGAAATATTTGCTCAGGTAAAATAATAAGGTTAACTTTGCACCAAAATATTCAAGAGAAATGAGAAAGAATATAGTAGCAGGTAACTGGAAAATGAACACTACTCTCGATGAGGGTGTGGAGTTGGCAAATGAAATCAATACCCTTCTTAAGGGAAAAGATGTGAACTGTGAAGTTATCGTGTGCGTGCCTTTCACGCATCTTACAAGTGTAAACGCAGTTCTGGAAAATGACCTTGTGAAGCTTGGCGCTGAAAACTGCTCTGAACATGAGAAGGGTGCTTACACCGGTGAGGTTAGCGCGCCTATGGTTAAATCTACCGGTGCCGAGTATGTGATTCTTGGACATAGCGAGCGCCGTCAGTATTTCGGCGAGAACAACGAACAGCTTCTTGCAAAGACAAAGCTTGCTCTTGCAAACGGCCTGAAACCTATCTTCTGTGTTGGCGAGGTTCTCGAGGAGCGTGAGAATGGCAGCTACAACGATGTTGTTAAGGGTCAGGTTGAGGCTCTTTTCGAACTTTCTCCTGAAGATTTTGGAAAGGTTGTGATTGCATACGAACCTGTATGGGCTATTGGCACCGGCAAGACTGCTACTGCTGAGCAGGCACAGGATATGCATGCTCATATCCGCAAAGTGATTGAGGATAAATATGGTAAAGAAGTTGCCGACAACACCAGCATTCTTTATGGCGGCAGCTGCAAGCCTTCTAATGCTAAGGAACTTTTCGCTAAACCGGATGTTGACGGTGGCCTTATCGGCGGTGCCGCGCTTCAGGCTGATTCGTTCCTTGGAATCATTGATGCATTCTAATTCAATCCTCCAATTTGAAATCCATTGAGATTTAAAGATTTTATTATCATCGGTATATTAGCCACAGCCATAAGCTCTCCGCTTATGACTGTGGCTCAATCTGCCTCTTCTGTTTCCGAATCGGAGACTAATGCAATTGAGAAAATTGTAGATGCGTCAAATGGAAACGTTGAGATAGACATTCCTGATGACATCCTTAATCTCCTTATCACACCTCCTGCCGCTCCTCAGAAAACTGTGGAGACAAGGAGGCAACCGAACTTAAAACCCGGCATCAACAGGATTAGGGGATATAGGGTTCAGGTCTTTGCTGACGGCCGCAATCAGAGCACTCTTGAATCAAGAGTCAAGATGAGGGCTAACGCTATTTCTGCCCGTTTCCCTAAATATAGGGGACAGGTATATACGTTTTCCAATTCACCGAACTGGTATTGCCGCGTAGGCAATTTCCAAACAGAGAAAGAGGCCGCCGCGGCCCTTTCTGAGCTTAAGAGGGCTTTCCCGGCCTTTGCAGGGGAGATGAGAATTGTGAACAGTCAGATTGTGGTTATTTTGTAAATATAATTACAGATGGGAAGAGCAATCAAGCATGATGAAAAGTTAGTTGAAGAGATTGCGTCACACTATGAAGCAATTTTACGACTCATTGGGGAAGATCCCGATAGGGAGGGTCTGAAAAAGACACCTGTCCGTGCGGCAAAAGCACTTCTTGATATAACTTCCGGCTATAGGATAGATCCTCTGTCTGTGGCACGTCAGGCTGTTTTTGAGCATTCCGGCTCTCAGATGGTTATAGTTAAAGATATAGAGTTTTATAGCACTTGCGAGCATCATATCTTACCTTTCTTTGGTAAAATCTCTATTGGGTATATACCCGACGGAAAGATTATAGGCCTTTCAAAGCTTGCGCGTATTGTTGATAATTTTGCGAGACGCCTGCAAGTGCAGGAGAGGTTAACTGCCCAAGTGTGTCAGCTTCTGGCGGAGGCAATGCCTACAAAAGGGGTTATTGTGGCATGTGAGGGTGAACATCTTTGCATGAAGATGAGAGGGGTGGAGAAACAAGACTCTGCTACGGTAACTTTTGAATATTGTGGCTTGTTTGCAGATGATTCTGCTCTTAGGCAAGAGTTTATGAGTCTGATCTCAAAAGGGTGATTACAGTTAGGTTTCTTCCGGAAGCGACCCCGTCACGTCTGTAACTTTGATAAATATATTTTCCGTTGCAATCGACAGTTGAGTAAGTGCAATCAGCTGATAGACGGATATTTTCTTTTTTTACTCCACGTCTTAAGAGACGTTCCGCATTGATGCCTTGCAGATCAAGATGGGGTTTGTTTGCTTTCCCATTCGGATAAGTTACATATTCTGAGAAACCTTTTTCGATAAAAAGATCTGCTAATTCTTGACTAACCTCATACTTCTCTTTGCTTATCGATGGTCCGAATGCCACAATAATTTCAGAGGGCGAGGCTCCATATTTTTCAAGCATATCAAGAGTATTTTCTATTATTCCTCCTAATGTCCCTTTCCAGCCGGCGTGAACCGCTGCCACGCCTTTTACGTCGGGAGCATATATAAGTATAGGCACACAATCTGCGGTTCGAATCCCGATAGGGAGATGTGGGGAGAAGGTTATTAGCGCATCTGTGTCGGGAAAAATATCAGTTTGACTCTCAACAATTCCAACATTGACTGAATGCGTCTGTTGTGGTGTAACTGCCCGACTCTTGTAAAAGGAATCCATCGCTCCCATATCCTTTTGATTTTCCCCGGGAGCGATAACAATGCCCGAAACAGTTGCTTCCTGAAGCAGGGGGCTTTCAAATATTTTGACTTTTGTCATGGTATAATTGTAATGATGTGAAGTTATGCAAAGTATTAATGCAGTAATTATAAACTTACGCTATAATAAAAGGTTGCGAATCCAATTCGCAACCTTTTATTATAGCGTAAAAACCTGGATTAGAATTTATTTACCTGATATTTATCCCAACCATCTTTAAGGTATGCGATAACCTGTTCTGCGGCTGCCACTCCGGCATTGAAGTTAGCTTCAGCTGTCTGGGCTCCCATTTTCTTAGGAGTAAAGAAAACGCGTGCAGCAAACTTCTTTTCAAATTCCTCGGCATTATCCGGCTTGATATCGGAAACATAGCGGAGGTCAGGACGCTCTTCGAGAGCTTTGATAAGTCCGGCCTCATCAATAACCTCTTTACGGGCTGTGTTGATAAGAACACCATTCTTAGGCATCTTCATCACGAGGTCATAGCCGATTGAGCCGCGAGTTTCGGCAGTGGCGGGGATATGAAGTGAAACAAAGTCATTGTCTGAGAAAAGACGGTCCACATCATGGATCGGTTTCACGCCGTCAGCCTCCATCACAACGTCATCAACAAACTTATCGAGAGCTTCAATCTTCATGTCAAAGCCCTTTGCAATGCGTGCCACATTACGGCCAACCTGTCCGTAAGCATAAATACCTAAGGATTTTCCGCGGAGCTCTGTGCCTGATTTGCCGTTATACTGGTTGCGGCACATCATTACAATCATGCCGAACACGAGTTCTGCAACTGCATTTGAGTTCTGTCCGGGGGTGTTCATCACGCAGATCTTGCGCTCGGATGCGGCCTCAAGATCTATATTGTCGTATCCTGCACCTGCGCGTACAATCACCTTAAGATCGCCTTTTGCGGCATCCATGATAGCGGCATCAACTTTATCACTGCGAACGATAAGGCCGTTGGTGCCGGGCATTGCGGCAAGGAAATCTTCACGTGTGCCACCCTCCACGAGCTCAAGGTCGTTTCCGGAAGCATTCACTGTCTGTTCGATAGCCTTGACAGCAGCTGGTGCGAAAGGCTTTTCGGTGAAAACTAATATTTTCATAGGGATGTTATAAGTGGTAAGGATACGGGGTTACCCCCATATCCTTATGTATATTTAATGTTTAGCCTCAAATTCCTTCATTGCATCAACCAGCACCTTCACGCTTTCGATCGGGAGTGCATTGTAGAGTGAAGCACGGAAACCACCAACAGAGCGGTGACCCTTGATTCCAACGATGCCTTTGGATGTAGCAAATTCCATGAAGTCTTTTTCGAGATCTGCATAGTCGGGCTTCATTACGAAGCAAACGTTCATGATAGAGCGATCTTCCTCAGCTACTGTTCCTACAAACATCTTGCTTGAGTCGATTGCGTCGTAAAGAAGCGCAGCCTTTTCAAGGTCTTTCTGCTCCATAGCTTTCACGCCACCCTGCTCCTTATAATAACGAAGTGTCTGAAGTGCAGAGAAGATGGGGAGAACAGGAGGAGTATTGAACATCGAACCCTTCTTAATGTGAGTGCGGTAATCGAGCATAGTAGGAATAGGACGGGTCACGTGACCAAGAAGAGATTCCTTAACGATCACGATAGTCACTCCGGAAGGAGCGAGATTCTTCTGAGCGCCGGCATAGATCAAGCCATATTTAGTTGGGTCGAAAACGCGAGAGAAGATGTCGGACGACATGTCGCAAACTACAGGCACCGGAGAATCGAAATCGTGACGGATTTCAGTACCGTAGATTGTATTGTTGGAAGTGAAGTGGAAATAATCCACGTCAGAAGGAATAGTGAAATCCTTCGGGATATAGTTGAACTTTGTATCCTCTGAAGATGCGAGCACTTCAACCTCACCAAAGATACGAGCTTCCTTGATTGCATTTGTTGCCCATGTGCCGGTGTTGATATAAGCGGCTTTCTTCTCAAGGATGTTGAAGGGCACCATGCAGAATTGAAGCGAAGCACCGCCACCGAGGAAAAGCACGTGATAATCATCGGGGAGCTGAAGGAGTTCTTTGGTCAACGCCTGAGCTTCATCGATAACAGCCTGAAACTCCTTGCTGCGGTGAGAAACCTCGAGCACGGAAAGGCCTGTATCGGCAAAGTTCAAAACTGCATCGGCAGTTTTCTGAATTGTGTAAGGGCTAAGGATACTTGGCCCTGCATAGAAGTTATGTTTCTTCATGACTTAAAATAGTTTATAATATTTATATTTTTCATGGTCAGATTCCTTCGGCAACAGGATTCCAGGCATTCTGCCATTTTCAAAAGCAAATATAGTGGTAAAAAATGAGACTGCAAAGAAAAAATAGAATAAAAGTTCGGGATTATTTTATAAATTTGCTGAAAAATATAGAATCAATAATTTAAGGTGGCATCAAAGACAAAGACAGTATGGTTTTGCAACCAGTGTGGATATGAGAGCGCTAAATGGCTCGGCAAATGTCCGGGATGTGGGGAATGGAACACATTCGTAGAGGAAAAGGTGAATGTGTCAAAAGGGAAAACGGGGAAGAGGGCTCTTGTCAAGAGCCAGAAGCCGGTGCGTCTGTCGGATATAGAGATTAAGGAGGAATCCAGGATGCGTATGCCTTCGGGGGAGCTCAACCGTGTCTTGGGAGGGGGATTGGTTGCCGGTTCCCTTACTCTGATTGGTGGAGAACCCGGAATCGGGAAATCGACATTGCTGCTTCAAAATATTCTATCGATACGCAATCGGAGGATTTTATATGTGTCAGGAGAGGAGAGCGCAACTCAGCTTAAACTCAGGGCTGACCGTCTGGGAAAGATTTCAGAAGATACCTTCATATTATGTGAAACCAATCTTGACAATATATTCACTCAGATAGAAAATATAGAGCCTCAGCTTGTAGTTGTTGACTCGATTCAGACAATTTGTTCGAATGACATAGAATCTGCCGCCGGCTCAGTGTCACAGGTAAGGGAATGTGCGGCCGCATTGCTGCGCTATGCAAAAGAATCAGGTGTGCCAGTGATTCTCGTCGGGCATATAAATAAGGATGGTGCAATAGCGGGGCCGAAAGTCCTGGAGCATATTGTTGACACTGTGTTGCAATTTGAAGGTGACCGTCAGTATCTTTACCGTATATTAAGGGGAATAAAGAACCGTTTTGGATCAACCAACGAGATTGGCATCTATGAAATGGTTCAAAGGGGGCTGAAGGAGGTGAAGAATCCCTCAGAGATGCTGTTGTCGGAAAATAGGGATGAAGAGATGAGCGGAATATCAATCGGCGTCACTGTGGAGGGTATCCGGCCTTTTATGGTGGAGGTGCAAGCCCTTGTTTCCTCGGCGGCTTACGGCACTCCACAGCGGTCGGTTACAGGATTTGACCAAAGGCGGCTGAATATGCTTCTGGCAGTCCTGGAGAAACGAGCCAGGTTCAAGTTGTCGCAAAAAGATGTCTTCCTCAATATAGCGGGTGGGCTTAAGGTTGTTGACCCGGCCATAGATATGGCAGTGATTGCAGCCATAATGTCTTCTAATTTTGACATATCGATTCCTCGAAGCACCGTTTTTGCAGGAGAAGTCGGCCTCTCAGGGGAGATTCGGACAGTGACCCGGATTGAGCAGAGGGTGACGGAAGCTCAGAAACTTGGTTTTGATACAATCTTTATCCCAAAAGGGAATCTGAAGGGGATAAAAGATACATTTACAATTAAAATAATAGAGGTTGGAAAAGTGGAAGAGGTTTTTCAACATATTTTCCAATAACCTTAAACATAAAGCGAAAATGGATAAAATAATTGACTATAAAAATGTAGATATAGAGCGAGCAGACAGGCTCGTGATGAAGAATGTGACCTTCAGTGTAGGGAAAGGAGAGTTCTGCTATCTCGTCGGCCGGGTTGGAAGCGGAAAAAGTTCGCTGATGAAGACAATGTATGCTGACGTGCCTATCTCAAGCGGTGAAAAAGCAGAAGTGCTTGGATTCAATCTTCTTGACATTAAGAAACGCCAGATCCCTTTCCTACGCCGTCAGATAGGGATTGTATTCCAGGATTTTCAATTGCTTCAGGACAGGTCGGCCATGTCTAATCTCAGGTTTGTTTTGCAAGCCACGGGGTGGCGCGAAAAGGATGAGATTGAAGAGAGGATAGAAGAAGTTTTGAAATCGGTGGGGATGGAGAATAAGGCGTATAAAATGCCTCATGAGCTTTCGGGAGGCGAACAGCAAAGAATCGTCATCGCACGTGCTCTTCTCAATAAACCGGAACTTATACTTGCCGACGAGCCTACAGGAAACCTCGATCCTCAGACGGGTTACCAGATCATTTCGCTGCTTCACAGACTCTCAGAAGAGGGGACTGCTGTTGTAATGGCCACTCATAACATGCAGATGGTGGAGGATTTTCCATCACGAGTGCTTAGATGTTCGGAAAAAGAGCTTATTTCATAGCTTTTTTTCGGAAAAAATTTTTTTTGATACTGTAAAAATATATATCTTTGCGTATCGAAGTAAAAAAACTTTGAAGAAATAAATAATATAGTATTTTCTGAACGCTAAATCTATATCATAAAAACTGTTTGTAATGGCAGAAAAAAGAGAAACTTTGTTCGACATGTTCTC
>CAMWXH010000054.1 GCA_947178165.1 uncultured Porphyromonadaceae bacterium
TTTTTTGCTTGAACAATAAAGACAAAGAGGCCGCCTAAACTTGTTAGACAGCCTCTCTTCACTTGTCAGATTACCTCTTCAATGCTTTTAGAAGGCCAAATCCTTATATAGCTCTCATCTTCCTCCGGAGAATTATATTTTTATCGGATTATCACCTTTTTAGTATTATGTCCCGATTTTAGGATATAAACCCCAGGCACGGCGGTTCCGGTTATTAATCGGCCTTGAAGGTCGTATAAGGTCGCGCCCTCCTTGTTTTCGTCTGCACGGACTAATTCAATCGCTGTGGACATCGAATTTTTTACTGTCAGTTCATACGTAGCCGGCGAGTAGGAGTCACTCGGTATGAAAAGCGAGTTCTCAGCAAGGGAAGCGGCGATGGTGGCGACACCCTCTTTCTTAAGCACCACTTGTCCGTCTTCAACGTCCGCTACCTCGGGCGACGATGATGAAAGCTCCATCATGTCAGCGGCCGCAGAAGGGATTGCAGTGAACGAGGGCATGACATACGGTTTCTCGTCATTGAGGTAACCTTCATGTGTGGTTTCCGAGAAATGCCAGCCGGTCACCTTTTCAGGGGTATCGTCGTTATATCCCAACAGCACACGTGTAATGGCCATATAATATTTGTATAAAGCCTCGTTTTCACCAAGAGTTCCATTCTTTCTATATGCATTCGGTATTTTCAATGATAATTCTTTAACGATAATTTCGTTAATGTCAATTGTAAAATATCCGATATGTTTTGGATTTCTTGATGTAAATTCACAATCCTGGAATGCTCCTCCGTTAATTGACACCTCAAGTTTAGGATCTATGTGCTCTGTTACTATCAAATCATCGAGATACACATGCACAGTAAGCTTTGTGAATCTATGAAGATATCTTGGATTGAGTTTAAAAGTTATTCCGCCGGTATCTTCACGAGTCTCTGCATCAGTAGAATTAATAAATAGGGCACCATAATCCGAAAGGTTTAAAGCATCAGTATATGCATTATTTGATCTTAACCCCTTACTGTACCCATAAGCCTGGCTGCAATATGGAATGGCCTGCACAAGCCCGGGGGAGACCTCTTCCGAATTTAGGTATTTCAGAAGGTCTGCCGATGTCAGATCCTCACGAGACTCCTCTGTGTAAAGCTTCCGGAAATCAAAAGTGATGGATGCCGCCAAGGAAGTCTGCGGGAACAAGATAAGAAAGAAGAGAGCAAGGATCCATTTACAAGACCCCCTAGATGAATAGGCTCTTTCAGTCGTGCTGGACTGAGATTTAGCGAAAGTATTTCTGGCCATAAATTTTGGGTTATAGTTTATAATGAAGTGAATATTTTTTCAAAACTACATAAAATAACATCCTATCCCGCTTTAAAATTATGAAAATTAATCGGATGGTGCAAATTTTATCTCAAATTATCTTTAAAATTTTATTCCCTTCATTTGTTTTTGTATTTTTGCATCGCAATCTTTCAACCATAATACAAACTCCCTTTAAATGTATCACCGGCCCAAAAACGATGTTGATTACAGCCTTGCGCGCCTTGATGCCATGATGCGTCGCAGGAGACTGAGCTTCAATCCCTATACGGTTTCAGACCATAGGCTGATTGAAATAGTCAACACCGTAGGCTGGGGAAATGAATTTGATATAGTTGAAATGGTTGCACTCCGCTTTACCCGGCTCTCCCCTATTGACTATTCAAAAAGCCATCGCGATATTTTTATAACTGTCGGGAATTCAGACGAGGAAATACCTCTCTCCGGTTCTTTGCTGACGCATGGCGTCACTGCCACCGATTCAAATCGCAAAGAGAGATTCATGTTCGGGAAAAAGCAATTGAGATCGGATTCCGACATCGAGAAACTCCTCGGACAAAGCGTTTTTGTGAGCCACATCATAAGGGGCACAGATTTTCTGGGCCATGAAAAATCCGCCTATCGCATGCATAAGCTGACTGGCAAGACCGAGCGCGATGCCGGGATTATCCGCCATGCCATGTGCGAGGCCAAGATTGAAATGCTTGAAAGGATTCTCAAATATCCTGAAAGCCCTTACCATCTGTGGTGCGTGCGCGGTCTGTTTGATTACGAGTCAAGGATCCGGAGGGCAATCGAAGTTATCAGCAGATTTCCTAACGCCCCCTCCAAATGAGATAGCCAATACGAAGTCCAAGCCAACAACCAATTTCCAAATTATTATGACAATGAAAACAATTCCCTTCATATCTCTCCTACGGTTTATATATTTATTACTCATATTTGCATTATTCCACACGTCGTGCAATGTCAGCAGAACAGAGAAGAGCATCTCGATTAAAGAACGATTATATTCGATTATTGATACCGTGCCCGGGACTGTTGGGATAGCTTTTATCAGCGACAAGGATACTGTCACCATAAACAATAGCGTGCATTATCCGATGATGAGCGTTTTCAAGCTTCATCAGGCGCTTGCTGTGGCCACAGAAATGGACAAGCGGAGTGCCTCAATCGATAGTGTGCTACATATCCGCACCGAGGAACTTGATTCAGAGACCTGGAGCCCGATGCTCAAAACATACGGAGACTCAGACTTTGACATATCGATCCGCGATCTTATCAGATATGCCCTGACCTTAAGCGATAACAATGCAAGCAACCTTCTTTTCAAGCATATAGCCTCCCCTTCTGCAACAGACTCAATAATTAGATCCCTTGCTGACGAGCCGGCTTTTAGGATTACCTGTTCAGAAAAAGAAATGAAAGAGAACCATACGCTGGCCTATCTCAACTATACCACTCCCCTCTCCGGCGCCTCACTGATTAGGCAGGTTTTTGATTCCCCCCTCATAAATACCTCCGCCATAGACTCCATTAGGAAAGACCTTGCGACAGTTACCACCGGGCTTGATCGCTTAGGTGCAATCACCCCCCAACATCCAGAACTCTTCTTTGCACATAAAACCGGCAGCGGTTACCGGAATGATGCCGGCGAATTGGTTGCACACAATGATGTAGGCTACTTCCGGCTACCCGACGGCCGTACATACGCCCTTGCCGTCTTCATCTGCGATTTCTCCGGCACCGAGGCAGAAGCCTCAGAGATAATTGCCAGAATCTCACAGGAGGTGTATAATTACATGACAATTCAATACGAACATCTTTTATCTTGTTCTCTTCTTACCCTCGCAAATTAGCGCTTCCATCTGATACTTCAAAATTATTTTGCGTTTTTGAGTGATTTTTACTTTGTGTTTTTTGAAATCATTTATTTTGTTAAATTGAGTAAACAGGACGGGCATTCGTACATATATATCAATTTTAACTTTATACATTCGTCGCGAACATTGAAGAGCGAAGCAATTGCGTTGCTGCATATTGCTTTCTCTTAAAGGTGTTAAGCGATTTTCAATTTTTTACCCATCTCACTACGACTCATCACATTAGTCCCCACCCTCATTATAATTGGCTACTTTATTGCATGTTATGTGTGGCATAAGATACATATATGGAAGTATTGACAAAACGCTCATGCTTGTCGCATATCCGCTCCCCGACAAGAGGAATCGATGTCTGATAAAGCGAGGGAGCGAATTGTTTATTGAGTTTAGGGGTAGCAATTTGTACAAAAAGGGCGTGTCGAAAAAATCGACACGCCCTAAGACGTAGCTTATTTTATTCTTTTCTCTCTAAAGTATTTGAGAATTTCAGTAGCTAATTTAAAAGCCACAACTACGAGTTCAAGGATAAGATAAAGTAAAGTTTTCATACTGGCTGGTATTAAAAGATTGGCATTGATGGGACTCTGCTTTTCTGTCAACGCAACCGGCAAGAAAGGCTTCAACGAACTACATCTATATCTGTTATATCTGTTGTCCTCAAAACAATAGCGGGACTATTTGCATCTCTACCATTTGATTTGTTGTTTCCATATTTATTATATTCTGTTCCTTCACAATGTCCACATTGAACATGAAAGTGACTGAAACAGTTATGTAATATATCTTAAAAATTTAGATATTATTTCAACGATAAGAAAGGAATAATCAGGAATTCTTAAAACGATGTGAGTTAGGAATAAGAAATATATAAAAAGGCAAACCAGCAACTTGAAAAAGTTTCTGAATCAGTTTTTATATATGTCTTTATTCCAAACTCGCATTATTACTTTATAAAAACATCTTTACCTAAGTTGACGACAGACTTAGGAATTTTAACATAGGTCAATTTAGGACAGTAAGAAAAAGCCCCATCTCCTATTGAGGTAACGGAGTTAGGGATTGATACTGAAGTTAGCCCACTGCACCAGTAAAAAGCATATTTCCCTATTGAGGTGACAGAATTAGGGATTGACACCGAACTTAGTCCACAGCACCTAGCAAAAGCAAAATTCCCTATTGAGGTTACAGAGTTAGGGATTGTCACTGAAGTGAGGCCACTGCACCCATCAAAAGCACTATTTCCTATTGAGGTGACGGAGGCAGGGATTGTTACTGAAGTCAGGTCACTGCAATAGTAAAAAGCATATTTTCCTATTGAGGTGACGGAATTAGGGATTGTTACTGAAGTCAGGTCACTGCAATAGTAAAAAGCATATTCTCCTATTGAGGTGACGGAGTTAGGGATTGACACCGAACTTAGGCCTTCGCATTTGGAAAAAGCATATTCTCCTAATGAAATAACGGTATATTCTTTATTACCATCTGAGACTACTGACGGGATAGTAATATCACCAGAAACCTTGTTACCGGGATAAATTTCCACATCAATAAAACCAAAACAAGAGCCGGGTTTAGTCATACAGGTTTTGGCATTCTCGTCAATGACGGTATACGATAGTGTCTTGCCCGCGTATGTGTAGTCAAAGTCGTGGGCAGCGACTGATAGTGCGAACAGAGCGCCCATTAAAAGAAGCAGAAATTGTTTCATAAAAACCAGTTTTGCATGCCGCGGTCATCCCCTCGTTGGCGTTAAGTTATTGAAAATAAAGAAAAAGCGTAGGAATCTGTATCTGTTACCGTCCTACGTTCTGAGGCTTCTCGCATTGCCTAATCAAAGTCGGACGGCAACGCAGAAGCCCTACGCATGTATATGCAACCAAGGCATACGGCTACATTCCTCCCGGAATATCGTGCCGAATGCAATATAATTACATATCCACGGGCATCTACCGTTGCTCAACCCTTGACTTTGATTTAGAAAAGTTTGCGAGACATTTCAGAACGTCAAGAATCTGCGCGGATAAACGCTTTCAAATTAATAAATCACTGCGCCTCAGCGCATTTGTTTTAACTTCCCACCTCTCTAAACCCCAGACCGGGGCTTCTGTAAGGCGGTCTGCAATCGCAAAGTTACATATTTTTTTGATGCTCGTCAATAGATTTCTCTATTTGAGGATAATAATTTTCAAAATAATCCAATTATGCAACAGTTAAATTTGTTTACTCAGAAATAGATTAAAATTTTATTTCGACAAATGTCACAGATGACAGATATTCGGAATATGATATGAAAGTAAATGACAGATTACTTAAAATATCTTTGTACGATTTTGACTATTCAAAAATAAAAGCTACTTTTGTATTATCAAAAAATGTGACAAAACACAGTTTTTGACAATAGCATGATTATAAAAAGAGATTTATATCTGAATCAACTTATTGCATTACAACACAATGGGATGATTAAAATAGTTACCGGAATCAGACGTTGCGGTAAGTCCTTTTTGCTATCTACAATATATGGAGGATGGCTTCGAGAACATGGTGTTGATGAAGCACATATTATTGATATCAATCTGGAAAACAGGCGCAACAAGGCCTTACGAGATCCTGATAAGCTTCTGGCATATATTGATGGAAAAATCATTGATGACAAGATGCATTATATCTTCATTGATGAGATTCAGCTTGTCGATGAGTTTGAGGATGTGCTTAATAGCTATCTGAATATGCCTAATGCAGATGTTTATGTCACCGGAAGCAATGCCCGGTTTTTGTCGAGTAACGTAAAGACCGAGTTCGCCGGAAGAGGTGATGAGGTGCGACTATATCCTTTAAGTTTCAAAGAATTCTGTTCGATAAAAAGAGATGAGATGGTATATAATCTCAATGAATACATGATATATGGAGGGATGCCGCAGGTTGTCTTAAAGCAAACCGAAAAAGAAAAAGCCTCAGCGCTTAAAGCCCTGTTTCAACGTACGTATATCCGCGATATAGTGGAGAGATACAACATAAGAAATACAGAAGTCCTTGATGAACTTCTGAACATACTGGCATCAACAATTGGCGGATTAATAAATCCGACAAAACTATGCAATACTTTTGAAAGTGTCAAACACATTAAAGTAAATCGTATCACTTTATCGTCTTACCTTGAATACCTCTGTGAGTCATTTCTTACGGAGAAAGCAAGTCAATATGATATAAAGGGGAAAAGATATATTGAGACTCCATATAAGTATTATTTCTGTGATTGTGGTTTAAGAAATGCACGACTAAATTTCCGACAAATAGAATATTCCCATTTGATGGAAAACGTAATTTTTAATGAATTGCTCATTCGCGGTTTTAACGTTGATGTTGGGGTGGTTCAACGTCAGGTACGCAATGAAGATAGCAAACGAGTGCGTCAATATTTGGAAGTGGATTTTGTCTGCAATCAAGGAAGTAAAAGGTATTATCTCCAGTCGGCCTACAAAATGATAGACCAGGAAAAGGTAAAGCAGGAGGAAGCCTCGCTACGCAACATTGATGATTCGTTCAAGAAAATAATAATCCTCGGCGAGCATACACCTGTGATACACACTGAGGCGGGAATAACAATTATAAGCATATATGATTTTCTTCTCAAAGAAAATTCATTGGAACTCTAATCAATCTGAGATTATGGTTGGTTTCCCCATAATTGTGGTTAATAAATTCTTAAGGGAATATGCTAATTTTGTAGCATGAAAAAAATTATATATAGCGTGATGCTCCTTCTCACAGCATCACTTTCCGCAAATTCACAGAATATGGATAATCCTAATATCAACACAGCAGTAGCTCCCGAAGAGCAGCTTACACTCGTTCAGGAATGGGATAAAGTGTTCCCTAAGAGCGATAAGGTTGATCATAAGAAGGTCACTTTCGTCAATCGCTATGGCATCACCCTTGCCGCCGATATGTATATCCCTAAGGGGGCAATCGACAAGTTTCCAGCAATTGCCGTCAGCGGGCCCTTTGGGGCTGTGAAGGAACAGAGCTCAGGCCTCTATGCACAGCAACTGGCCGAACGCGGTTACCTCACCATCGCTTTCGACCCTTCCTTCACCGGCGAAAGCGGCGGCCAGCCTCGCCGTGTGGCCTCACCCGACATAAATACTGAGGACTTCTCAGCGACTGTTGACTTCCTTTCGGTTCAGCCAAACGTGGATGCTGACCGTATAGGAATCCTTGGCGTGTGCGGCTGGGGCGGAATCGCCATCCAGGCCGCCATCAACGACCCCCGCATCAAAGCTACGGTGGCCTCCACTATGTACGACATGACCCGCGTCAGCGCCAACGGTTATTTCGATGCCGACAATTCAAAAGAGAAACGGAATGCTAACCGCATGGCAATGGCGAGCCAACGCACAGAGGATTACCGCTCCGGGCAATATAAACGTGCCGGCGGCGTTGTTGATCCCCTCCCCGACGATGCTCCCCAGTTTGTGAAAGACTATCATGCATATTACAAGACGCCAAGAGGGTTTCATCCGCGTTCAGGCAACTCCACCGACGGATGGAATGCCACTTCCGCACTCCCTTTTGTAAATTTCAAATTCTTCGAATATGCCGACGAACTTGAAAATGCAGTTTTGATTGTTCACGGCGACAAGGCTCACTCTTATTACTTTGGCAAGGATACCTTCGCCAAGCTTAAAGGCGACAACAAGCAGATGCTAACCATAAAAGGAGCCTCCCATTGCGACCTCTACGATCAGATCGACATCATCCCTTTCGATGAAATCGCCGCATTCTATAAAGAGTATCTGAAATAGCTCTCAAAATGGTTATAAAAAAATGACTTCCGGGATGAAAACCTTCCGGAAGTCATTTACATATAAATCGTATGTATAATCAATCATCCTTCTCCTTTATATTCAAGGAATTCCTGATTATATGCATCAAGAATTTGCTTTAGCGCTTGGCCAATCTTCACATAATCGTCCTTGGTAAGATTTGCAAGCGAAGCGCGCACACTCCAGTCGGGGCCCGCAAAACCGCCGCCGTTCAGAAGCACCACTGAAGTCTCCTTGGCAAGTCGCATAACGATATCGAGCGGTTCATGTTTCTCGGCAAGCCATTTGCAAAACTCTTCTCCATAGAATCTCTTGCCCCAGACCATTATGTCGATTTCCGAATAATAGCCGACGCGATCCTTATCAGGCACAAGCGTGAATCCGGCCGATTCCCAGAGAGCATCCAGACGCTCATGAATCATATCCTGCATCCTTTTCTTATACGTGTCATCCTTATCCGTAAGGCAGAAAAGGGCAAACATAACCATCTGTATCTGCTGAGGGGTTGAAAGCCCGGCCGTGTGGTTCAATGCCACCGAGCGGGAGTCGGCGACCATCCTGTCGATAAATGGAATCGCATCAGGCCTGGGCGTAAGCGAACGGTAGCGATGGAAAAGGTCCTTCTGCTGGATTTCAGGCAATCCGGCGAGCAGGCGGTCGTAAATATTCTCCTTTGCCAGCGCAATCACAGCCAAACGCCATCCCGTGGCTCCGAAATATTTTGAGAATGAATACACGCATAACGTATTGGCCGGAAGCTCATACATAAGCGAGCGGAAATCGTTAGCAAAGGTTCCATAGACATCATCTGTCACAATCATAAGGTTGGGATTATCCTTCTTCACAATCTCCACGATACGGTCCATGCATCTCTCCGAAAGCTTATATGATGGCGGATTAGAGGGATTCACAAGGCAAAGCAGCTTGATTGAAGGGTCGCGCAGCTTATCAAGCTCCGAATCCGGATACTGCCAAACGTGAAGGCCGTTCTCATCCATCTCCTTGGCCTGAATGTTGACTACACCAAATTCATATCTGTCAAGACCGGGAATCTCAAGGTAGGGCGTGAAGATCGGTGTCATCAGCGCAATCTTATCGTGGTGATTCACAAGGTGATTAGCTTGCAATGAATCAAATATATAGCACATTGCCGCTGTGCCTCCCTCCGTGGCAAACAGGTCGTATTCACGGCCAAGGCCCGGCGCATTGTCGCCCATCTCCTTGGCAAGATATGCCTTAATGATCTGTTCTGAATATTCAAGCATCCTCACGGGAGTGGGATATTCATCACCGATAATTCCTTCAGCCCATTCATAGGCAAGCGAATCCGGGTCAACATCAAGGGTCTCGAGGCAATATCCTATCGCATCGTGAAGCATCATAGCACCCGGCTGCGTGGAATGCACCATAATGAAATGCTTGAGCCTATCCATCGCGCCCTCACTCTGAGGCATACCGGCAATGCCAGGCTCGGCAGTGAAAGTGCGAGCGCATTCCTCCAGAGCCCATTGTCCGAGCAGGAAGAAAGCCTGACGCGGAATAGTTGCTATCCAGTCGGGATTGCCTCGGCCGGCGTTTAGGAACTGATCGGTGGCTTTCCGAGCATCCCTCTTGGCAAGTTTAATCAATTCATTTTTTATCTCGAACGGGCTCATCTTTTCAAGCTCCCGTTCCTTCTTTCTCAATGTGTTATCCATTATGGTATAGTTTTTATAATTTAATCATCTTGATTACTCTCCCGGTTCAGGCCACGAACACCATGACCAGTCCGCAAAGTATCAGAAGTGTGTTCCCTATTGCGTAGGTTATTGTATATCCCATTGCAGGCACTGTAGATTGAAGTGAATCCTGAATTGCGCCTAAGGCAGCCGTGGTTACACGACTTCCAGCCACACATCCAAGGTTGATGGCAGGGTGAAACTTGAATATCTTGGCACCGATCCATATTCCAAGGATAAGAGGAATGGTAGTGGCAATCGCCCCTGCCAAAAGAAGTTGCCAGCCCACCTGCTGGAGTCCTGAAATGAATGTTGGGCCGGCCGAAATACCCACCACAGCGATAAACATATTCAATCCTACATTATTGAAAATCCATACGGCCGAATCGGGTATGCGTCCGAATGTAGGATGTTTCGACCTAAGCCACCCGAGCACAAGCCCTGCAATCAATGCCCCTCCGCTGGTAGAAAGGCTCACAGGTATTCCACCCAGATGAATCGTGATTGCACCAATAATTGCACCAATAGCTATTCCTATTCCAATGAATACCATATCTGAAGCCGTCGTTGGCTTGTCGGCATAGCCAATATATGAAGCAGAGGCATTCACATCTGCAACCGGACCGGTGAGTGTGAGAATATCTCCACGCTCAAGCCTTGTATCGGCAAGCACGGGTATGGCCACGCCGCCACGCTTTATGCTTCCGATCACAACACCGTGCGTATATTTCGATTTTCTAAAATCTGCCACTGTAGTGCCTACAACGTGCTTAGAGGCCACCATCACGGGAATCTGCTCCACAGGGAATGTAAGTAAAGCGGCATCAGAGATCTCCCTCCCCATCCAGGATTCATCCTCTATGATAAATTCCCTACGTCCTGAAAGGACCACGTCGTCTCCTTTTTTAATTTTATAGTCGGGAGAAGGGAGGGTAATCATATCTTTCCCAGAGCGCACACGCTCCACGAAAAGCCTTCTTCCCTGCCCCTGCATATATGCCTCAATCTCAGCCACAGTGCGGTCCTGGCTGAAATAATCCCCCTCTGCTCGATAGGCTCTATATACCACCGGGCGCCACGCATTTACAAGCGCAGGATCGGAATCTGTGGGATCCTGATTCATGCTTCGCTCCAGATCCTCAGTCTGCTGGCGCACCTTCTTGAGGCCACCCAGCATCATCGGGCCGAGCGTGCCTAAAATCCACGCCGAACCGATCGTGCCAAAAATATAGGTAACAGCGTAGGCCACCGGCACAAGGTTAGTCCAGTTCGCCTTATCGGCCGCCGAGACTCCCAAAGTCTGAATCGTGTCATCAGCCACCCCAATCACAGCCGAAACCGTCTGCGCCCCGGCAAATAATCCTGCCGCTTCTCCTGCATTGTAATGGAATAGCTTCGCCACCGCTATGGTAGTTCCCAAAACAACTCCGCACATCACCACTGCAAAAATTACCTGTTTCAGACCCGATCCCCTTAACGAAGCAAAGAATTGCGGGCCAACGCTATATCCTATTGCAAAAAGGAACAGCAGGAAGAACACCTGCTTCAGAGGCCCCGACACCGTAATGTCGAGCTGACCCATCAGAACGCCCACAAGCAGAACCGAGGTGACAGTTCCTAAAGAGAAGGATTTGTATTTAAATTTTCCTACCCAAAAGCCCATACCCAAAGTCAGGAAAATTGCAATTGCCGGATTGTCCCTCAAGGTCTGCACTATCCAATTGATGATTTCCATAGTATCATTAAAGTTTATAGCTGAATCAGTAGTTAGGAATAAGGATCCTTCAATCTATAAGAAAACCCCTAATTTCTTAACAACATCTCTCTCCTAATGGTTGACTTAATGCACGATTTGTTTAACTCGTTGGTGTTTTACTTTATCTAATCTGCACGTCCGTTTGTTTTGATTCTGATTCAATGGTTCCAGAAAAGTCCAAACATTTCTAAATTTTTGGTGTTTATAATATTAGACAGGAAAATTGAATATAGTTTTTCTGTTCAGAAGCAACGAGGCTTCGCAATTAGATTGTTAACCCCTTAAATTTACTGTCATGAGCTACAAAGTCATTGATATCGAGGGCGTAGGCGAAGCATACGCTGAAAAACTGAACAAGGCAGGCATCTCCACAGCCGAAGAATATCTTGAGATATGCGCCACACCGGCCGGCCGCAAGGGTCTTGCCGAGAAAACTGAAATCAGCCCCAAACTCATCCTGAAATGGGCCAACCATACCGACCTTTTCCGCATTCCCGGAGTAGGCCCGCAGTTTGCAGAGCTTCTTGAAGCTGCCGGAGTTGATACAGTTAAAGAATTGCGCCATCGCAACCCCGCTTCTTTAACAGCCAAGCTGGAAGAAGTGAACGAGGTCAAAAAGCTCACTCGTCGGGTGCCTTCCGAAAAGGAAGTGGAGAAAATGATTTCGGCCGCTAAAGAGCTTGAGCCGAAGATGACTTATTGATTATTATAGATTTCAAGAGACCGGGTCAAATGCTTTGACGCGGTCTCTATAAAATATCCATATTACGCTATGAACAATCAACCGCAATCCGCTTCACCTACATCTTTAAGTCAAAAAACAACTCAAAACAATCCGGCTGCCCCGGCCAACAAAGTTTCTAAAAACGGAAGGCTTGTCGGCAACGTGTCAATGTTTGTGGCCAAAACTTTCTCAGGCCTTAACGAAAACGCACTCAAATATCTTCTTCCCACATGGATGAATGCCTTTACCGGAGTTGTGCTGCGCCTCGGGTTCGGCTCTCTCTTTTTCTGGGTCATCGGATGGATCAAGCCCGATAAAACAGAAAAGACCTCCATGCGCGACCGGCTTCTGCTCCTCCTCACCGGTATCATCTGCGTGTTCGGTTATATGTACACCCTCCTGATGGGTCTCACATACACCACCCCCATCTCCTCTTCAATCTTCATCGCATTGCAAGGCACAGTGGTTTATATAATCTGCCTATTCCTGCGCACCGACCGCCTCTCTTTCGGAAGGCTTATCGGAATCATCCTTGGAATAGCTGGAGCTTTGGTCTGTGTCCTTACTCAGAAACACAGCGATGTGGCCTCAAATCCGCTGTTGGGCAACATTTATTGTTTCATTTCCACATTCCTGTTCAGCGCATACCTTGTAATTGAAAAGAAGTTCCTTAAGCGCCTCAGCAATTCCACTGTCAGCAAATACACTTTCACCGGAGGATGTCTCGCCGGAATAGTGGCCATCCTCATTTCAGGCAACTGGTTCGCACCGGTCCTCACCTCCGGAGTTTTCTCCACCCCCTTCCTCGTGCTGGCATTCGTGCTTGTATTCCCCTCCTCAATCAGTTATCTTCTAACCGATGTAGCCCTCAAGCGCTTGCCGGCTACAGTGGTCGGGCTATATGCCAACTGGATTCTGATTGTGGCTGCAATTGTCAGCTATGCCTTAGGCCAGGATAAGTTCTCGTGGTGGCAACTTCTCTCGATTGCACTAATCATCGGAAGCGTATTCCTCGTGGAAAGCGCTGAGGCAAAAGATCATAAATCAAAGACCGCCAAATAAAGACTTCGTGGATCTTCAGTTCAGAACGCAATACACTCCCCGGCGGGCCGACTTCACCCTTAACCCCGAACGCTCCGTGGTGATGCTCGGCTCCTGTTTCTCCGATAATATTGCAGGGCGCATGCGCTCCTCCTTATGGCGTGCGTCCAATCCGCTGGGCACTCTTTATAACCCCCTCTCCATTCACAATGCCTTGAAGCTCTTCCTTTTTGAAAATCATTTCGAAGAGCGCTTGGCTGAATCCCTATTCACTGACAGCACCGGGAAATGTCGTTCCTTTTTAGGCGATTTCCGACTCGCCGGACATGACAAGGATGAAGCGATTGCGAGAGGGGGAAAAGCGAGACTATCATTGAACTCCGACCTGGCAGATGCCGAAGCTCTCTTCATTACATTCGGCACAGCCATTTGCTATTCGCTGAAACCGGAAGGCTGCCCGGATTCAATACCTTTGGAACGTTCCCGCAATGACCTCCTATCGACCACCGTTGCAAATTGCCATAAGCTTCCTGCTTCAAGGTTTGAAAGATATAGGTTGACCATACCTGAAATAACCGGAATGTGGGTTGAACTTTGCAGAAAGATAAAAGAGAGTTATCCCAGACTGCAAATTGTGTTCACCGTAAGCCCTGTAAGGCATCTAAAGGATGGCTTCACGGCAAATTCACGCTCTAAGGCAATTTTGCAATTAGCTGTTGAGGAAATATGCAATGAACTGGAGTTCTGCTCCTATTTCCCGGCTTATGAAATCCTTAACGATGACCTGCGCGATTACCGTTTCTATGCATCCGACCTTGCTCACCCGTCGGAAATGGCGATTGATTATATCTGGGAAATCTTCAAGGAAACTTATCTCAATGAAGAGGGCAAGGCTTTACTCAAAGAGGGCGAAAAGATAGTCAAGGGATACGGACACCGCCCGCTCCTGATGACTGCACAGGAACAGGCGGCATACATGGAAAAAATGAAACAAAGGTTTCAAGACTTTCTTAAGAGGCACCCCGGAATGATGAAAATGTCATAATTAATTCTCCTCAATTCCCTGGAACCATTCAGCCACTGTCGGAGTGTCTGAATCCACATTCTCCCCATAGTTCTCATCATGTTGAGAAGTGTCAAGGCCGAGTCGCTCCGCACGTGGAGAAACACGCATAGGTATGATCTTGTCGGTAAGCCAATAAAGACCGTAACTTACAACGAATGTATATACAAACACCCCAGCCATCACGATCACGTGGTTAAGGAAGAATTGCCATCTGGAAATCATCTCTCCTCCCTCAAGAGCAAAATAATCGTAGGCAAACACTCCGGTGAGCAGAGTTCCTATTATGCCGCCGAGTCCATGGGTGGGGAACACATCGAGTGCATCGTCGAGCACCCTTGAATACCCTTTCCAGCATACAGCCATATTGCAGCATATAGTGATGAATGCGGCGATGAATATGCTCTGGCCGAGAGTGACCCATCCCGCACAAGGAGTAATTGCCACCAATCCAACCACAGCTCCGATCGCGGCTCCCATAGCCGACGGTTTGCGGCCACGCATCCCATCAAGGGCTACCCACAGGATCATTGCTGTGGCGGCCGCCGTGTTTGTATTAAGGAAAGCTGAGATTGCTATCCCGTCGGCAGCAAGCGACGAACCTCCATTGAAGCCGAACCAGCCGAGCCATAGCAAGGCGGCGCCAAGCAGGACGAACGGCACATTCGCCGGTTTGTTATGGCCCGATGCCTGGCGTTTCCCAAGGAACATTGCCCCGGCCAATGCAGCCACACCCGATGCGGCATGCACGACTATGCCGCCGGCATAATCATGCACGTCAAGAAGACCGAACAATCCGTCGGGATGCCATGTGCAATGAGCAAGCGGACAATAGACTATGATGGTCCAAAGAACCATAAAAAGCAGGTAGCCGGCAAAGTGAACGCGCTCCGCGAACGCACCGGTGATAAGCGACGGGGTGATGATGGCAAACTTCATCTGGAACAATGCGAAAAGTGCTAATGGTATTGTAGTCACCGCAAGTCCGATCTCAGAGGTGGCCTCTTTGCCGGTCACATTGGTCACGCCGACATTATGAAACATAAAGAAATCGGCCGGATTTCCGATTATATGCCATATATCATTTCCAAACGCGAGACCGAAGCCGAAAACCACCCATATCACGCTCACCACGCCCATCACTATGAAGCTTTGCAGCATTGTGGAAATCACATTTTTCGGCCGAACCATGCCCCCATAGAAAAAAGAAAGGCCCGGAGTCATCATCAGCACGAAAATCGTGGCGGTGATCATCCAGGCGATATTGGCCCATAAATGGTCGGAAGAGAGACCGAACAACTCGGTGTCAACAGTGTCGCGCAATCCTATCAGCGCGACGACCCCTATGCAGACGGCAACAAAAAGCCAGCCGAGGGGTCGCTTCTTTAATAAAGACATACCCATAGTAATTGATTTATTATTGAATAATTATCCTTAATCTTTTCTATAAGTAAGTATTCAAA
This sequence comes from uncultured Porphyromonadaceae bacterium, assembly GCA_947178165.1. GTDB lineage: Bacteria > Bacteroidota > Bacteroidia > Bacteroidales > Muribaculaceae > Lepagella. Next base: position 15,791 of record CAMWXH010000054.1, read on the forward strand.
TTTAAACGATATTAACTGATTATTTTATCTTTTATCCTATCTCCGGCTTCTTTTTTGATGCTTTTGACTTGTTGCTCAGTCGCATACAAAAGTATGCTCTTTCGCTCTGCGCCAAAATCACCTAAAAAATAAGCTCGTATATAGTATAAATTAATTTTGAACACTTACTTATTTCCTTAATCGTCGGCAAAATTAACATATTCATTTCTTTTATACAAAATTTTATATTAACTTTGCGCCCGAATCCCGACAACCGGGGTATCAAACAATTTTAATTAAAAGCATTTAAACTAAAGTTAAAATGAAAAAATTTTTTCTGATGCTCGCAGTAGCTCTCCCCATGTTCTTCATGGCATCCTGCGGCGACGACAATGATGAGGATGCTCTGTCACTCGATCAGATTTCAGCAACAATGGATTATGGTAAAACCATAAAACTTACTCCATCTGAGAAAAAAGGCGAATGGGAATCAACTAATGAATTTGTGGCAACGGTTGACAAAGATGGTAATGTTAAAGCTGAACACGTTGGAAAAGCAACCATCAAATACCTTAAGGATGGTCAGACTGCAACATGTGCTATCATTGTTAATGCAACTAACACTTATTTTGACACTCCTCAGAATTGGGGTTCGAGTGTAGCTCAAGTGAAGAGTTCTAATTTTGTAAAAGAAATGAACCTCTTCGTTGACAAACCAGACCAGTTAATGTACGCTATCAATTCCGATCTTGATTATCCATGGTATGGGTTCCTCTTCGAAAATGATAAACTTGATGGCTCAAGCATCAACTTCCCCACAACCATCGGTCGAGAGCATAATTTCACTGAGTATTACACTCAACATTACAAGGAAATTGAATCTGAAGAGGACGAAAATGGCGATCCAGTTCGCGTATTCATTAATGCAAACACAGTTTCAGAGGCAAGCCTTGCAATGAAACTTAGTGTAGAACTTGGCGAAGAGAACATTTATATAGCCACTACAATGCCGGCAACTCATGTGAATAACACTAAGAGTGCAACAGACAATGTAGCTCAGAGAGCAGTTAATCTTTTCCATGAAGCAAAAAAAATAAATAATTTAAAATAAAATCAATATGAAAAAATTGTTTTATTCATTCAGCGTCCTTGCACTCGCACTGGTTGCTTCTGCATGCGGTGGCAATAAGGCTGAATCAAACGATAGCATTGTTGACGATACAGTAGGCATTGTAGCTGTTACTGATACATTAGTAGAGACCACATCTACTGATTCCACTGCTACAGTGGTAGAGGAAGTTACAAATGAAGTGGCTCCCGTTGTAGAAGAAGCAAAAGAAACTGTTAAAAATAAAGTTAACAAGGCTAAAGAAACTGGTAAGAAAAAAGTCGACGAAGCCAAAGAACAAGTAAAAGAAACTGCTAAGGATGCCGCAAACGACGCAAAAAGCAAAGCAGAAAAACTCCTTAATAAGTCTGAACAAGCTGTAAAGACCGGAGTAAGCGATGCTAAAGAAAAAACTAAAAATGCACTTAACGAATTCTAATTTATAGTTCGTAGCTAATAAAAAGAGCAATCTTGATGATTGCTCTTTTTTGTTTATTCTCTCCTTTTCATTATATTTGTGCTTTAATTCAAAGAATTAAAATCACAAAATGCAGCGAATCTGACCTATGAAAATTTTTAAGTTAACTCCACAATTACCAAATACTTTTAAAACATCCTTAAGGACTATTCATGGCTTCATATTTCTCTCTTTACTTATTATTTTTTCTTCCTGCGAAAAAAAAGCATCAGAAGGGAACTGGCCTTTGCCAGAAAAAGAGCTGAAAAGCCTTGAGCTGACAATCAAGAACGCTGAGAAATATAGAAAGCAATCCAATGAACACGCTGATTCCTTAAAGCGGGCTTTGCGTGCAAAAGGGCTGTCTAATAAAAGGAAACTGCAGATTCTTCAGGAAATTGTGGGATATTACCGTCCAAGAATGGCCGATTCCGCACTTAACTATGCTTATCTCACCTATAACATCGCCAAGGAAGGCGGGAATCAGGCCGAAATCAACTTAGGTCTCCTTGCCATAGCCGACGCACAGTCGGCATCCGGTTATTTCAGCGCCTCGATAATGACTTACGACAGTATCCGTATGGAAGGCGCATCTAAGGATGATATGCTGAATTATTGGTACACCGGTCGCCAGATGTATTCCAACCTCTGCAACTATATTGGCGAAGGGAAAGGCCTTTATGAAATGTATCAAGCCAAGGAGGATGAATGCGTTGACAGCCTGATAGCCAATCTCCCAAAAGGGAGTGAATTTCGCGTGTTCCTTACATCCGGGGTTTATATCAACAATGGCAAAGACAAACTTGCCCGTGAGGAACTGGAACCCCTGCTTCCCACCCTAAGCAAAGGTTCACAGATTTATGGCATGACGGCCTTCCAATTAGCACAGGCATATCGCCGGACAGATCCGACCAAATATGCCGCATATCTTGCCCTGGCATCTGAAAGCGATGTGATCGGAGGAATCAACGATGGTTTCGCACTTCCCTCCCTGTCGGAATGGCTTTACAAAGAAAACCATTATCAGGAAGCATTTCGCTACATCAATTTTGCAATGAACGATGCATACCTCGGGAGCGCCAGAATGAGACTTGTTAATATAGCAAGCCTTGTGCCCGGAATTGACGAGGCATACCGTAATGAAATCAACGATTCACTATCCGACTTTACGCTTTATGCCCTGATGGTGTCGGTTATCCTCATCATCCTTATCGTTATTTTGGCATTGCTATTGCGAGAGATGCGCAAACGCCGTCAGGCACACACCCAGCTTGCCTCACTCTCCAAAATGAAAGACAGCTATATACGTGACTTCATCGGTCTGTGTTCGGCATATTCTGAAAAATATGACCTTCTGGCAAAGACCGTAACTCGTAAGATAGCAGCCGGACAAAGCCAGGACCTCTTGAAATTATTAAAGAACGGTAAAGCTTCTGAGAGCGAAAATGAAGAGTTTTATCAGACAATCGACCGTGTGTTTATGAGCCTATATCCCGATTTTATAGAACAGATCAATAATTTGCTGCAACCTGATCAACGATATGACGTGGATAAAAACACTGAGTCTCTTAATCCGGAGTTGCGCATTTATGGATTCGTTCGGCTCGGAGTGACAGAAAGCGCAAAGATTGCCAAGATTCTAAACTACTCAGCCAACACTGTCTATTCTTATAGGAACAGGATGCGTAATAAAGCTATCGACCGAGACACATTCGATGAAGACGTGATGAAGATCGACATTGATGATTCGGAAAATGAATGGGGGATATAATATATTCCAATAGTCAATCAAATTACGTTGCCTATTGCGTTTCGCCACTCACTGCATTTCAAGGCATGATGATTTTTCTTAATATAATAAGCTAAATTTTAAAAAATTTCATAGTTTCAGCTCTATATGCGAACTATAATATAGTCTATATTATAAATTACTAATTGACTAATTAATAGCAAATTAATTTTAATCAAATCTATATTAAGACCATATCATCCTAATTTCGCTTGCAAATCGTATTTTTTGATATTAATTTTGCAGTGTAGAAAATTACAATATGTAAGAGATTACACAGAGTAATAAAATCTGCAAAGGTAATAAAAGATTGTATAGAGCAAATGTCAGGCGTGAGCCAGACACGTCAATCGGAAAGATTGACAAAAGAAATTAAATCGGATGCATCGAGTTGCAACCGACAGCGTAAAAATCGCAAAAGGTATAGAGTTGTTAGTAGCTTTGTAAATTCAAAGCGCAGTTGGTTTTAAAAGTTTATCGAAAAGATTAGAGCATAGATATAAACTGATAAATTCACTAATGTTAGGTTTGTAGAAAATTAAATAGATTCGCACCCCGGCAGATTCCTTGTGAAAGGAGTCTGCCGCACTTTTTTATTCGGGGATAGGCGAGATGGGCGCAGTAGGCATTGTAGGCGAGATGGGCGAGATGGGCGCGGTAGGCATGGTAGGCAGTGTAGGCATGAATAGGCATTGTAGGCATGAATAGGCATTGTAGGCGAAGCGACGCCAGCCAAACCCGCCTATCCAGCCCATCTCGCCTATTCAGCCTATCCTCGCCTACTCCACCTATCCTCGCCCACTCCGCCGATCCTGCCTACCCTGCCTATTCCGCCTATCCTGCCTATCCTGCCTATCCGCGCCCATCCGCGCCTATTCAGCCCATCCCGCCTACCTCGCCTACCTCGCCTATCACAATAGAAAAGGGTCCCGTCTCGAAAGCCGGAACCCCTTTTCATAAAATAAGCAAATGTTTTATTATTTTATGGAA
>CAMWXH010000055.1 GCA_947178165.1 uncultured Porphyromonadaceae bacterium
TAGAGCATCTGCCTTACAAGCAGAGGGTCGGCGGTTCGAATCCGTCAACGCCCACTCAATACGGACTGTTTTCGTGAGAAAGCAGTCCGTATTGTTTTTTAAACCATTTCTTGAAGCATAATGAGCAGTTCATCGCGAATCTCCTGCGGAGGGCGTATGTTGCGGCGGTCGAGGCTGCGGGCCCAGCCGGGCACATCCTGAGGAAGGAGGGTCAGCAAGATGTCGCGAAATTCTTCCGTTTCCTCAGCATTGTAATCTTCCGGATTGCGGTTTGCAAAACGGTCCAGCTCCTCATCATCATAATATAATACCTGATCATTGGCAATGGCTTCAAGCTCCTTCTCGCACACAAGATGAAGACCGCAGCATTCGCCGTTCCCCGTGGTCTCGGCAGATTCATCAGGAGCGGTCTCTTCACCGGCCTTCGCATTGGAGAGGAGGGTATGAGAATGTGGCGTCTCATCGGGATCTCCCTCATTTGCCGGAGCCTTCGATTGGTTCCTGCGGTCAAGAATATATAGGATAATGCCGGTGAGCACAGTCACTGCAAGTATGATTAATGCGCCTTTCATTGTAAAAAATGCCTTGAAAAGTTTCGAAATTTATTGTAAAAGTAAAAAAAAGTTTGTAAATTTGCAACTGCTTTGAGATTTGAACCCCCTTGGGGCGGAGTCTAAGGCTGGAAGATTGTCTTATGGTGTAATGGTAGCACTAAGGTTTTTGGTTCCTTCAGTCCAAGTTCGAATCTTGGTAAGACAACAACTTGTAGGGTCGCGACCTGTCGCGACCGATAGCATCTCTTAAAGAATGGCTCGGAAGCGATTATTCGATTCCGAGCCATTGCTTTATCCTTTTGGAAACTGTTTTTTCTACATTCCGGCTTGCAATCTCCGGCTTTATTGCTTCGGATAGAGGCATTCCGGGAGGTGTGACACCGTGTATGGCAGTGAAGCCCGCTTCCATAAGAGAAGGGAGGGCGTCGGGTTCAACACTTCCGCCGATAGCCACGACCGGGATTCCATGCGCTTTGCATCGTTTCAAGATTCCGCCGGGTGCTTTCCCCATGCAAGTCTGATTGTCGATGCGCCCCTCGCCGGTTATCACAAGTGATGCGTTTTCAAGCATGCTGTCAAAATTCACTGAATCCATTACCATCTCAATCCCCGACTGCAGCTTGGCGTTCAGGAAAGAGAGGAAAGCAAATCCCATTCCGCCGGCCGCTCCGGCTCCGGGAAACGAAGAATGATCCGTGTTAAGAATCTTTGCGCAGGTTCGGGCAAATGATGAGAGATTTTCATCGAGCTTGGCAGCCATCTCATCGTCAGCTCCCTTTTGAGGACCGAACACCATGCTTGCCCCGTTCGGGCCGGTCAGCGGATTGTTTACGTCGCAGGCAATGGTGAATTTAGCCATCTTAAGCTCAGTGATTACGTCAGAAAAATCTATTGAAGTTATCCGGCCAGCCTCTCCGCCGCAGCCTCTGATCCTTCTTCCATCCTTATCTAAGAATTGAAATCCAAGAGCCGAAAGCATACCGATTCCGGCATCATTGGTTGCGCTTCCGCCAAGACCAATGAGGAAGTCCCGGCATCCATGCTGCAACGCGTGTAGTATAAGCTCTCCGGTTCCGAAAGATGATGCAAGCATAGGGTTCCTTTTTCTTTCCGGTATCAGGGGTAGGCCGCTTGCCGAAGCCATCTCAATCACGGCTGTATCGCCGCAAATTCCGTATTGCGCACTAACAGGGTCTCCTAAGGGACCGCTCACGGTTGCGCTGACAATCTCTCCTCCGAGTCCGCTGACGACAGCTTCCACGGTTCCCTCGCCGCCATCGGCGATAGGAATGACCGTGACTTCAGCATGCGGCAGTGCGGCAATGATTCCCCTTGCAGCCGCTTCTCCCACCTCCCTGCTGGAAAGCGAACCCTTGAAAGAATCTGAAGCTACGATGATTTTAATGGACATTGATTAGTACGTTAAGAAAGTGTAAAAATTGGTTTGTACATTCTTTCTGTTTCTACAATATACCCCTCTCTGATTTGATTCAGATTGCTTATACGCCCTGCCTCACTTTCTATAAAACCGCTCTTTTTATAAAATCCAACTGCACTATAATTTGATGTGTGAAGAGCATCCACGCATATAAACATAGTTGCAGATAATTCGTCTGATAATGTTCTCTCTATTATAGCATCCAGAATTATCGATCCTATATCTTGCTGTCTTTTATCTTCTCTGACGGCTAAATAATCTATTTCAATGCTTGGGAACAGGTCTCTTTCTTGAATGATTGTCTCATAAACAGGTATTCCGGATTGATGCAGGTGCCTTCTGTCATCGGAGTTAATCCTTAAGGATCCTTTGCTTAATGCGAAGAAAGCCACTGCTTCCTCTTTGCTATCCTTAACAATCCATAATTTTGTAAGTCCCATTTCAACATATTTAGGCAGTCCCTCTTTCTTATTCTGGATAAATTTATCCATCGCGTTAATGCCGCATATAAAATTTGAAAGGGCTGATGTGTCATCAGCCCTTTCAAAGTATAATGATATCGGTGCTTGTTGGCTCATTTCCAAATCACATTATATTTTTGTCTGACGGCTTTAAGGAGCTTGATTGCTCGCAACTCTTCTTCAGACGGTTTTCCTAAAGCAACACGCAATGCCGCTTCCCTTATTCTTTCAGCATCCTGCCCTTCAATAGGCTTTATGTTCTGTTTGATCCCTAACATATTCCTAATTTTGGTAGTATTTATATATTGAATAAGCAAATATAATAACTTATTGTAAGAAAAACAAATAACATTCGCAAATTATTTTGAACAACTTCAAGATTAAGAGAAAGTAATATAACGGAAGCGGCGGGTCTCACGACTCGCCGCTTTCACATGTTTTCCATAATACTTTACTTGAACTAACCTAACATCATGAAACGAATTTACTTTCTACTTTCTGTCTATATAACATTGTTGCCGCGAAAAAAGTTCTGAAAAAATATGTTTTTTAGCTCTTTTTTATGACTTTAGTCCTTTTTAAGTAGCCCGGTTTTAATATCGCCTGAAAGCAAAAAGTTAATGTTTTTAGATAAAATATCAGCAAAATGTTTCATATATCAAAAATTAATTATAATTTTGCAACAGATTAAGGCAATAAATAGAGCGATTGAATTGCTCCATTACAGGTAAAAAAGAATCAGAAAAAATAGAACGCTTATGAAAGCAACAGAAGTGATGGCCGATTTGCGTCGTCGTTTTCCCAATGAACCCGAGTATCTTCAGGCAGTAGAAGAGGTTGTGAGCACCATCGAAGATGTCTATAACGAGTATCCTCAGTTTGAGGCAGAGAATCTTATAGAGCGTCTCTGCATCCCCGACCGCATTTTCTCATTCCGCGTGAGCTGGGTTGACGATAAGGGTAAAGTTCAGAACAACATGGGCTACCGTATCCAGCACAATAATGCCATCGGCCCCTATAAGGGAGGCATCCGTTTCCACGCTTCTGTGAATCAGTCTATCCTCAAGTTCCTTGCTTTCGAGCAGACATTCAAGAATTCCCTCACCACGCTTGCCATGGGCGGCGCAAAGGGAGGTTCCGACTTTTCGCCCCGCGGCAAGAGCGACATGGAGATCATGCGTTTCTGCCAGGCATTCATTGCCGAGTTGTGGCGCCAGATAGGCCCTGATACCGATGTGCCTGCCGGCGACATAGGCGTTGGCGGTCGCGAGGTTGGCTATATGTATGGCTACTATAAGAAGATGGCGCGCGAGTTTACCGGCACATTCACCGGCAAGGGCCTCGATTTCGGCGGCTCGCTTATCCGCCCGGAGGCTACAGGCTATGGCAACTGCTATTTCCTGCTCAATATGCTCGAGACCCGTGGAATCGACATCAAGGGTAAGAAGGTTGCTGTGTCCGGTTCAGGAAATGTGGCCACTTACACCACGCGTAAGCTCACCGAGCTTGGCGCGAAGGTGGTTTCAATGAGCGATAGCGGCGGCTCCATCATCAAGCCCGAAGGCTTCACTGAGGAGCAGCTCGACTTCATCTTCGACCTCAAGAACTACTATCGCGGCCGCATCAGCGAGGTGGCAGAGAAATATCCTGATGTTCAGTATCTCCCCGGTGAGCGTCCCTGGAAGCATGTCAAGTGCGACATCGCCATGCCTTCCGCCACTCAGAATGAGCTCGACGGCGAAGATGCACAGGCTCTTCTCGACAACGGCGTGATTGCTGTGAGCGAAGGCGCCAACATGCCATCAACTCCGGAGGCGATCAAGAAATTCCTTGAGGCCGAGATACTTTATGCCCCCGGAAAAGCGGCTAATGCCGGCGGAGTGGCTGTGTCGGGTCTTGAGATGGCTCAGAACTCCCAGAAGCTCTCTTGGAGCGAAGAGGAGGTGGATGAGAAGCTGAAGAGCATCATGAAGAATATCCACGAGCAGTGTGTGAAATATGGCAAAGAGGAGGGGAAAGACTTTGTCAACTATGTGAAGGGTGCCAATGTGGCAGGCTTCATGAAGGTGGCCCGTGCCATGATGGCGCAGGGTGTGCTTTAAGCTCAGTGCTTTTGAAATAATTTTGCTATTATAAAAGAGGCCGGCAATCCGCGAGGGTTGCCGGCTTTTTCGGCCGGAAGATTGTTCGGTTTTTGAAGATTTTTAGTAAATTTGTGAAAAATTGAAATAATGACCTGGGAAGAGTTAGTTAATCAGATAAATGCGATAGAAGTCAACACGGTGGCCTCGATGTTCAAGCTGGGGCTGAGCCTTATCTTGGGTTGCGGGGTCGGGGCTGAGCGAACGAGCAATGGGCAGATTGCCGGCATACGAACCTTCGCCCTTATATCGATGGGAGCAACGTTGGCTATGATCCTTTCAATCTATGTTCCTCAGGAATATATGGGATTGAAAAACGGTGACCCGGGGCGTATCGCGGCTCAGGTGGTTTCCGGAATAGGTTTCTTGGGTGCAGGCGCGATCATACAGATGAAGGGTTCCGTGCGAGGCCTCACCACTGCGGCCGGGATATGGATAATAGCTGCTATCGGGATGGCAGTCGGTTTAGGGCTCTATTCCCTCTCCATCTTCTGCACACTGCTCATCCTCTTCATCCTTGTGGGGATAGAACGATGGGAGCATAAGATTCACAATGGAGCCGAGTCGCGCATAGTTCATATCAAGCTTTCAGAGATAGTCACGACCGAAGAGAAGTATATCGAAGTGCTCGACAAGCATAAGATCCATCTCAGCAATGCCTACATGGATTATAACTACACCGACAATAAGACAGTGATAAATCTCGTAATCCTTGCCAGGGAGACCACCGATTTCATGGCCCTCTTCGAGGATATGCGCTACCTTTATCCTACTGATTCAATCTCACTTGCCACGCAAGTGAGGTGATTAGTTTTCGCGAAGCTGTTTCTCTTTCCTCGCGTATGCGTTGAGTAATTGTCGCGAAGCTGTTTCCGCCCGGGGCTGTGTCCCGGTTAAATCCCCCCCCATTAATTATTGATTTATGGATAGAAACAAAAGAAAGATAGTATATCTTCACGGCCTGGGCTCCTCAGGCAGTTCCACCACCGCGCAGCGGCTGCGGCGTTCGCTCCCGAAGCAGGAGGTGGTGTCGCCCGACATTCCGGTGCAGCCCGAGCTTGCCGTGCAGGCTCTCAAGCGTCTTGCCACATTCCTCTCGCCCGACGACATCATCATAGGCACCTCATTGGGGGGCCTGTATGCACAGCTCTTCCGGGGATGGCGGAGGATACTGATTAACCCCTCCTTCCACACCTCGCGTCATCTTGAGGAGAAGATAGGCCAGCGCGCTCCGTTCCATAACAAAAGGGAGGACGGGGCCAAGGACTATGAGGTGACCGAAAAGTTAGTGAAGAAATTCAAGGCAATGGAGGCCAAGCAGTTCGATCCTAAGTTCGGAATATTCGGCAAAGGGAAGGACGACCCGTCGCAGGTGCAGGCATTCTTCGGCACACGCGACACGGTGGTCAATTGCAAGGATGAATATCTTGAGCATTATTCCAGTTACAAGGACTTTGACGGGGAGCATCGTCTGGATCCCGACACCACGCTCAAGCTCATCATTCCAGCCATAAAGGAGTTGCTGGGGGAGAAAGAGGAGGAATGAACCCTTCCCTTAATGATTTATGCATACTTTTTTATACAGAAAATTTGCTTCATTTGGCAAATTTTCTGTAATTTTGTGGTTTAAACCGTAATATATTAAATCCTGACTCACAGAACCGTGATTCGGAATAGAAAGCATAAGAGAATATGAATCTATTTGATAAAGTAAGCGAGGATATAAAGAAAGCGATGCTGGCGCGCGATAAAGTGCGTCTGGAGGCATTGCGTGGTGCCAAGAAGGAATTTCTTGAAGCTAAGACTGCCAAGGGCGCTAATGGTGAGCTTTCTGATGAGAATGCCACCAAGATACTCGTGAAGATGGTGAAGCAGCGCAAGGAGAGCGCACGCATCTATGAGGAGAACAACCGTCCGGAGCTTGCCGCCAACGAGCTTGCCGAGGCCGCTGTGCTTGAAGATTATCTCCCCAAGCAGCTCAGCGCTGAGGAGCTTGAAGCCGAGATTCGCGCAATCATAGCCGAAACAGGAGCCGCAGGCCCCAAGGAGATGGGTAAAGTTATGGGTGTGGCAACCAAGCGTCTTGCCGGCAAGGCCGAAGGCCGCGCCATCTCCGAAACAGTAAAGAATATCCTTAATTCGCTATAAAATGCTTACCCTTCAGACAATAAAGAATGATCCTGAATTTGTGATCAAGCGTCTTGCCGTTAAAGGCTTCGATGGCCGCGGCGTGATAACTGAAATATTGGAAATCGATGCGGAGCGTCGCCGTTTGCAGCAGAAATGCGATTCCGACGCTTCGGAGCTTAAGAAACTTGCCTCTTCGATCGGTGCCCTTATGAAGGAGGGTAAGAAGGATGAAGCGGAGGCGGTTAAGGCCGAGGTTGCCCGTATAAAGGGTGCCACCAAAGGGCTTCATGACCGTTTGGCGGAATGTGAGGATAAGATGCGCGACCTCCTCCTCACCGTGCCCAACCTTCCCTGCGCAGAAGTGCCCGAAGGCCTCACAGCGGAGGATAACGTTGTGGTGAAAGAGGGTGGAAAGGTGCCTGAACTCGGAGAGGATGCCTTGCCTCACTGGGAGCTTGCAAAGAAATATGGCATCATCGATTTCGAGACCGGCGTGAAAGTTACCGGTGCCGGCTTCCCCTTCTATATGGGGAAGGGAGCGCGCCTGCAGCGTGCCTTGATTCAGTTCTTCCTTGATGAAGCATGGAAAGCCGGATATGTGGAGGTAGAGCCGCCCTTCGTTGTTAACCAGGCATCAGGCTATGGCACAGGACAATTGCCCGACAAGGAGGGGCAGATGTACCATGTCACCGCCGATGACCTATACCTCATTCCTACTGCTGAGGTTCCGGTGACCAATATCTATCGCGACGAGATAATCCCCGCGGCTGAATTGCCCAAGAAGAATTGCGCCTACTCGCCCTGCTGGCGTCGCGAAGCCGGCAGCTACGGAAAGGATGTTCGCGGACTGAACCGTCTGCATCAGTTCGACAAGGTGGAGATTGTGCGCATCGAGAAACCGGAAAATTCATACGCCGCCCTTGAGGAGATGAAAGATCACGTTCAGGGACTTCTTGAGAAATTGGGCCTTCCGTGGCATATCCTCCGTCTCTGTGGAGGCGATATGAGCTTCACGTCCGCCATCACCTACGACTTCGAGGTGTGGTCTGCCGCTCAGAAACGTTGGCTGGAAGTCTCTTCTGTCTCTAACTTCGAGGCTTATCAGGCCAATCGCCTGAAATGCCGCTACCGCGATGAGAACAAGAAGATTCAGCTTTGTCACACTCTCAACGGTTCGGCGCTTGCCCTTCCGCGCATCGTGGCCGCCCTTCTCGAGAATAACCAGACTCCCGAGGGAATCGTGGTGCCTGAATGCTTGAGAAAATATACCGGTTTCGATATAATTGATTGAAATAGGCGAGATAGGCGAGATAGGCGAAATGGGCGAGATAGGCGAAATGGGCAGAATAGGCGCAATAGGCGGAATAGGCGCCTATAATGCCTATACCGCCTAAAAAGCCTAAACCGCCTAAAAGAAGAAAAAAAAGAAAACCAAAAGAAGAAATCGTGGAATATATCAGCAAAAACGAGAAGAAGATAGAGATTGACGATCCATCAGGGAAATGGACCGAGCTCACTCTCCTGCCGGAATGGGAGGAGAAATACTATGATGTCTATACCGTGCGCAAGCATGGCAAATGGGTGATGCTGAAAGCCTTGAAGAAGGAATATGCCGATGATCCCAAATATCTCGCCATGCTGGAACAGGAATTTGACACCCGCTATAACTTGGCGCATGCCAATATAGTGATGGTGAACGATTTCGAGGAGGTGCCCGGAGTAGGCAAGGCTATAATCACCGACGACGTGTATGGCTATTCATTGCGCAGGCTAATCGATGAGAAACGCCTCACTCCAAAGATTGTGCATCGCCTTCAGACTCAGCTTCTCGATGCTATGGAATATATCCAGGAGAACCATATTGTGCATACGCCCATAACTCCCGACACGATAATCTTCACTGAATACAATGAGAACCTGAAGCTCATAAATGTGGGTTACGACCAGGTGGGATCGCTTTCGGCGCAAGACACCAACGAGGATATCCACAGCTATGGGCGCGTGTTGAATGAAGTGCTCGACCATCTTCCCACAACGCTTCCGCGCCTGCGTCGCATAGCGAAGCATTGTGAAGAGAATCCGTCGCCATATCGCTCTATTGCCGATGTTCAATTGGCCATGGAACGCCGCAACTCCGGCCAGATCTTCATATTCATCTGCACTTTCATCGTCCTTATGGCCTGCCTCCTCCTCTGGCTCGTCACTAAAGGATAGAGGGAGCCGCAGAAAAAGAGACTGCACCGCCTATCGCGCCTAAACCGCCTACCACGCAAAAAATAAAGAAAAATGTTAGAGATAAAGGAAATAACCCCTACCAAGGGTAATCTCAAGAAATTTACGAAATTTCAGATCGACCTCTACAAGGGGAATCCTTATTTCGTTCCCCCATTGATATCTGATGATGTGGCCACGCTCAATCCGGAAGAGAATCCCGCTTTCGACTTCTGCGAGGCAAAATATTTTATGGCCTACCGCGACGGCAAGCCGGTGGGGCGCATAGCCGGAATCATCAACCGTCAGGTCAACGAGAAATCGAAATCAAAGACTGCAAGGTTCGGTTTTATAGATTTCATCGACGATCATGAAGTGTCGGCCACCCTGATGGAGGCTGTCGAGGACTGGGCGCGCAAAAAGGGGATGAAAAAAATCATAGGCCCCCTCGGCTTCACCGACCTTGACCATGAGGGGATGCTCACCGGCGGATATGAGGAGCTTGGCACAATGGCCACCATCTATAACTATCCCTATTATGTAGAGCACATGGAGCGCCTTGGCTACACCAAGGAATCCGACTGGCTCGAATTTCTAATGGAGGTGCCGGAGACCATACCCGAAAAATATGCACGCATCGCGGAGATAGTGAAGAAAAAATATGGCCTAAGGGTGCTCAAATACACCAACCGTAACCGTATCAAGAAGGAATATGGCCATGCCCTTTTCCATCTTATCAATGACGCATACAAAGACCTCTATCAATATTCCACCCTCACCGAACGCCAGATAGAATATTATATCGATATCTATCTCGGACTCCTTAACCTCGACCTCGTCACCCTTGTCGTTGATAAGGACAACAGGCTTGTCGGTGTCGGAATCTCGATGCCATCCATGAGCCGCGCACTTCAGAAATCGCAGGGTTCGCTTTTCCCGTTCGGATGGTATCATCTGCTTAAGGGGCTCAAAGGGAAGAACGACCGTGTTGACCTCCTTCTTGTTGCCGTGGCTCCCGACTATCAGAATAAGGGCGTGAATGCACTCCTCTTCACCGACCTCATTCCATATTATCAGAAATATGGGTTCAAGTATGCGGAGTCTAACCCCGAGATGGAAACAAATTCCAAGGTGCAGAGCCAATGGGAATATTTCGTTACGCGGCAGCACCGTCACCGCCGTTCGTTTGTAAAGAAACTGTAATAGCAACGTTATAATTTTAGAGGAAGGAGAGGGAGTCTTGTTCTAATGAGTGAGAAGGAGAAGCTTTCGGGTGCCGAGTTGATCAACCCATACGGTGAGACCGACCATAAAGGGGAGCAGGTGGAGCAGATGTTTGATTCAATCGCTCCCGCCTATGATTTCATGAACACAGCCATGACCTTCGGCCTTCACCGCTATTGGCGCAACCGTGCCTTGAAAGCGGCGGCTAAGCGTTGCGCCTCACCCTCCGATATCCTCGACATAGCCACCGGCACGGGCGACGTGGCTTTTCACCTTGCCGCGAACCATCCCATGGCCGCCGTCACCGGCGTGGATCTTTCACACGGCATGCTCGACATTGCCAAAAGGAAGGTGAAGGAGATGCCAGAGGAGATAAGGAGGCGCATTGCCTTTGAGCAGGGCGACTCGCTCGCCTTGCAGTTTGGCAACGGAAGCTTCGACCTCGTCACCGTTGCTTACGGAGTGCGTAACTTCGAACATCTCCGGCAAGGGCTCGATGAGATGTATCGTGTATTGCGCAAAGGCGGCACCCTCTGCATCATCGAATTGTCAGTGCCGGCGAATCCTGTTTTAAGGTTTGGATATAACATCTATTCTCGTCATATAATCCCCTTCATCGGCCGGCTCGTATCGGGCGATTCACGTGCCTATGCCTATCTGCCCGAAAGCATAGCGGCCGCGCCGCAGCGCAACGACCTTACGGCCATATTGCGCGAAACCGGTTTCCGGGATTGCGAATGGACTTCACTCACTCTCGGCGCCGTGACCTATTATCTGGCAAGAAAATAGACAAAGCCTAAACCGCCCATAATGCCCACCTCGCCAAAAAAAGAGAAAAAATGAATCGCAAGGATTTTGAGATAATGGCTCCTGTCGGGAGCCGTGAATCATTGGCCGCCGCCATAGAGGCAGGGGCTGATGCCGTGTATTTCGGCATAGAGGGACTGAACATGCGTTCGCGTTCGAGCGCGAACTTCACAGCCGACGACATGGCCGAAATTGCCGCTTTATGTTCCGAGAGAGGTGTCAAGACCTACCTTACGGTCAACACTGTGATCTATGATTCCGATATGGAGACGATGCGCGCCATCATCAGGCGCGCCAAGGTGGCCGGTATTTCGGCCATCATAGCCGCCGATATGGCCGCCATCCTCTATGCCAGGGAGATAGGGCAGGAGGTGCATATCTCCACGCAAGTGAATGTCAGCAATGCCGAGGCGGTGAAATTCTATTCGCAGTTTGCCGATGTCATGGTGCTTGCCCGTGAATTGAATATGGAGCAGGTGGGTGAGATATCAAAAGTGATACGCGATGAGAATATCTGCGGCCCCTCTGGGCGGCGTGTCGGCCTGGAGATGTTCTGCCACGGCGCTTTGTGCATGGCTGTGAGCGGTAAATGCTACATGAGCCTTCACGAGATGAACTCAAGCGCAAACCGGGGCGCATGCAATCAGATATGCCGCCGTTCCTACACCGTGCGCGATCGCGAGACGGGTGAAGAACTTGACATAGAGAACCAATATATAATGTCGCCCAAGGATTTGAAGACCATTCATTTCCTTAACAAGATGATCGATGCCGGCGTAACTGTGTTCAAGATAGAGGGCCGCGCCCGCGGGCCCGAATATGTATTTGAAACCGTGAGGTGCTATTCCGAGGCCATCGAAGCCATCATAGCCGGCGAATTTACCGAAGAAAAGATTGCCGACTGGGAGGAGAGGCTGAAGAAAGTTTTCAACCGTGGCTTCTGGAACGGCTATTACCTTGGCGAGCGTCTGGGAGAATGGAGTGCAAAATATGGAAGCTCGGCCACCCGTGTGAAGAGATATGTGGCCAAGGCCATACGTTATTTCTCCAAGATAGGGGTAGGGGAGTTCTTTATGGAAGCCGGCGAACTGAAGGTGGGCGACGAGATTGTCATCACCGGCCCGACCACCGGAGCACTTATCACCAAAGTGGAGGAACTGCGCTTCGACCTGAAGCCTGTGGAGAAGGTGGAGAAGGGACAGCTCTTCTCTATGCCTGTGCCGGCGAAAGTGAGGCCCTCCGACCGGCTTTATCTATGGGAGGCTACTAATTTGAGATAGGCGTTATGGGCAATATAGGCGAAATAGGCATAATGGGCCTATCTCGCCCAAATCGCCCAATACGCCCAAATTGCCCATACCGCCCAAAAAAGAAAGAATTATGAAATCAATCCGTGAAATATTCCGTATCGGCACCGGCCCCTCATCATCTCATACCATGGGGCCGCGAAAAGCTGCCGAAGAGTTCCTGTGCCGCGCTCCCGAAGGAGCGGCTGCATACGAAGTAGTGCTTTATGGCTCCTTGGCTGCAACCGGGAAGGGTCACCTTACCGACGAAGCCATACTCGACGTTATCAATCGCACGGAAAAGCCGGTGAAAATCACGTGGCTGCCCGAAACTTTCCTTCCCCGTCATCCCAATGCCGTGACTTTCCGCGCTTTCGACACCGAGGATTACACTCCCGAGACCGCACCGCTTTTTGAGATGACCGTCTATAGCGTGGGAGGAGGGGCCATCGAGATTGAGGGTGATGCCACTTCGGAGAGTGCTGAGATCTATGCGCTCAACGATCTTACCGACATAATGAATTACTGCGAGCGCACCGGCCGTGGCTACTGGGAATATGTCGAAGCCTGCGAAGGGAAGGAGATATGGGATTATCTTCGCGAAGTCTGGAAAACGATGCGCGAGGCCGTGGAACGAGGCATCAACCGTGAAGGACGGCTCCCCGGGCCGTTGAACTTGCGCCGTAAGGCACCGCAATACTATGTGAAAGCCACCGGTTATCGTGACAACCTTAAGTCGCGCGGCCTAACCTTTGCCTACGCCTTGGCGGTCAGTGAAGAGAATGCATCGGGCGGAGTGATATGCACAGCCCCAACTTGCGGGTCGTGCGGCGTTTTGCCGGGTGTGCTCTATCATATATGGAAGAGCCGCGATCTTCCTGAAGAGAGGATATTGCGTGCTTTGGCCACTGCCGGACTCATCGGTAATGTAGTGAAACAGAATGCCTCCATCTCCGGAGCGGAGGTAGGTTGTCAGGGAGAGGTAGGAGTGGCTTGTGCCATGGCCGCCGCGGCCGCCAATCAGCTATTCGGCGGGTCGCCGGCGCAGATAGAATATGCCGCCGAGATGGGATTGGAGCATCATCTCGGAATGACCTGCGACCCTGTGTGCGGACTCGTGCAGATACCCTGCATTGAGCGCAATGCCTATGCGGCCGCCCGTGCGTTGGATGCCAACATATATAGCTCCTTCTCCGACGGCACTCACCGCGTCAGCTTCGACAAGCTTGTGAACGTGATGCGCGAGACGGGCCACGACCTCCCATCGCTCTATAAAGAGACCGGAGCCGGCGGCCTCGCCAAAGATTACAGGCAGATGTAATGTGATATTAAAAATTGTGGTCTTATGAAATTGATAGAAATTAATCTTCATCGAATTTTTGATATATGCAGAAAATTTCATGTCAAGAAGCTTTGGGTATTCGGTTCTATTCTTACTCCACGCTTTAATAGTGAAAGCGATGTTGATGTATGTGTGGATTTTGACTGGAATAATATATCCATGATGGATTCTGCTTCTAATTTCTTTGGATTCCAGGAAGCTTTGGAGAATCTATTAGGAAGGAAAGTTGATATTACCGATGATAGCGCAGTGCGCAACCCATACTTTCGCGAGGAGTTGAATGAAACACGGCAACTGATCTATGGATAGAAAAATTTTCTCTGAATTAAGAGGTGAAATTTATGGGAATCTTCTCCTTTGGATAAGAAATAATTTGGGGTTGGATTAAGAAATAAATTTATGGGAATCACGGATCTTTTTAATCGCGTGGCGATTGTGAGCGCGGATTAGCGCGGATCTTGATTGGAGATTCCCAAGATTAGTGCAATTGTCGGGTGCCGGGCATATCGCGATAAGAGATCCGCGCCCCATCCGCGTAGAGTGTTTACCCTAACACATCCGCGATTCTTGAAAATATAAAGACCAATCCAAAAAGAATTTACAATTCGAATCCAGAAGATCTATAATACCAATCCCTTGTGGATAGTAATGATGGCTGTCATAAAAGGATTCATTCTTTAAGGCCTTCTTTTTTACGTTAAAATAATAAAAAAGAGGGGTGTTAAGAAAAAATATGTGAAATAATTTCTATATTTCATAAAGAATATATACATTTGCGGAAAATATACGAATGCGCACAGGGGGCGCCCCCTGTGTAGTCGGCTCTCACGAGCCGACTACACAAAAACCTTAAAGGCTTAACTTCTTCTACCATGGCGCGCCATATGCGAATCTTCTGCTATTACGATTAAAACCAATAAATAATCATACTTAACAATCTTATTATGAGAAAAATTTTACTTTCACTGTTAATGATATCTGCCACAGCCATAACGGTATGTGCAGATACCCTTGACATTGACTTCACACAGTTAGGTGTTGCTACTGGCTCTGCTCTGAGCAATATTCCTACAAATGGCGCACCTATTACAATAACAGGTGATAAGTCTACCTCTAACACTGCTCCTGCTTATTATCAGAATGCCTCTAAACCAAACGAATGGGGATGGCGAATTTATAAAAATGGAGAGTTAAAGATTTCAGCCGATGAAGGATATGTGATAAAAGAAATCACTTTTACTGCACCTGGAACTGATACAACATATGCAATTTCCGCCACTGCTAAAGATAATGATGGT
This sequence comes from uncultured Porphyromonadaceae bacterium, assembly GCA_947178165.1. Taxonomy (GTDB): domain Bacteria; phylum Bacteroidota; class Bacteroidia; order Bacteroidales; family Muribaculaceae; genus Lepagella. Next base: position 14,893 of record CAMWXH010000055.1, read on the forward strand.
ACAAATTTAGAAGCAGTGTCGGTAAGCGCGGTTGCCTCTACTTGGAAAGGGGAAACCAATAGTATTACATTTAAGGTGACTAACACTAAGCATTGTCGAATTCTAAAAATGACAGTTACTTATGAGTTCTCTGCTCAAGGTGCTTTGAATCCTGTTTATGGAAACTACAGTGAAGAATATGCTCTTACACTCGGAGAAGAAATGTCTTTTCCAACCATTTCGCCGCGTGATTTAACTTATTCTTTCACTACAGAAAACACGGATATTATTGAAATTAACGAGTCAACAAAGAAATTTAAGGCTCTTAAGGATGGAGAGGCTGTTATAAAATTCTCCACTGAAGCTATTCCTGATCAATTTAATGCAGGTTCTGGAGAATTTAAGATTAAAGTTAATAAGAAAACTCCAAAATTATCATTCCACGATCAAATTGTATATGGAAAGCTTAATGTGGGTGTTGTATGGCAGGAGCTTGTTATTGAAGATCCAGCAGATGCCGATCGTTCAACCATTACCTACTCTTCTTCTGACCCAACAATCGTTACTGTTGATCCTGTTACAGGCCAAATCAAGCCAGAGGATATTAAAAAAACCGGTGAGGTTATAATTACAGCTACTCTTCCTGCTGCTGGCGATTACGCAGAAGGATCAGATTCTTATAAAATACTTATTCACGATCCAGAGGGTCCAATTGAACCGGGTTCGTCAATATTTGATTTCACTAATGCTAACGCGTATGAAATGGGGATCCATTCTGCGACTGAGGACTCAGGTACCTATGAAAAAGAGGTGACTGAAATACATGGAGATGAGAAAATAGTGACATTATCATTTGATGGTGAATATAGATTATGGCGCACAGGCTCTACTCCGGATAAATATTCCTATGAACTTAGGATAAATAAGGCTGATGGAAATACGTTTACGGTGAATGTGCCAGAAGGTTACAAAATTGTGGGGATTGGTATAACTGGTAATAAGGTTGATGGTGCATTTACTCCAGCTGGTGCTTCTAGTGGTTCTTTGCCTGATGAATGGGGGGGATTAAATGATCACTGGTATCCTACTAATGAGGCTCAAACTTCTGTGACGTTTGAAACTAATAATGGAAAAGATAGCAAAGCTAATCAAATCAGTAAAATCTTTGTTTTGTATGAAGCGGCTACTTCTGCTCTTGAATCTGCAAAATTATCATTCTCTCCTACCGTAAATGGTATCATTGCCGGAGAAGAGGCAACAATCAACGCTGTTAATAACCCTTATGGGCGTGAAGTCACCTATACTATTGACAATGTTGAGAATACAGAAAATGAAACTCTTTATACCATTGAGCCAACTGAGGATGGGAAAAATCTTAAAGTGTGGGTGAAGAATCCGGGTTATTATACTCTTAGAGCTACTTCTAAGGCGGGCGATGGATATCGTGATGGCCTTGCTATCATGCGTCTGAATGTGTTTAATCACCTTGATGTATTTGTTGATGATGCTAAGATTGAAGAGGATGTCATTGCTACTGAAGGAGAAGAAAGCAAGGTTGTAACATTTGAGGTTGTTCAGCCCGAAGTTCTTAATATCTATTACAGAATAGAGGATAAGAATACTCCTGCAATTGATCCTGACGAAGAGACAGGTGATGAAAACTGCGAACCCGGTTTTGAACCTTACGACGATATGATTGAGATTCCGGCCAACACTAATGGTAAGCTTCTCTTCTATGTTGCAAACTATGGCTATAAGTCTCCGATACGTACTATAGTTCTTCTCGGTAAAGAGGAAACTGAATTCAAGGCTCCTGCTCTTCTCGGAATTGATGGAGAAGGTGTTAAGATTGAAGGCAACGATACAGAAGGTTATATGGTAGAGTCAGACCATGCTCTCAGCCTTACATTCGATATTGATGAAGATAGTCCTGTCGTAGTTGTTTATTTCCTCGGCACAGAAGATGATGAAGAGGTAGAACCTCAGATGTATGAAGGCGAGCCTATCCAGATTAATAAGAGCTGTATGTTCTCATACTATGCAGTTGATATGACTTCGGGGGATATGAAGAGAACTGATCCTATCAATTATATGTTTACTCTTCCCCTCCCTGTAGTAGCTCCCGAACTTCCCGAATTCGAAGTGATAGGTGGTACTAAGGATGGTAATTACATTAATTCTACTGAAGTTGTTACCATCAAGTTCAAGCCTGTAGATGGTATCCACGTTTATTATAAGACTACTCTTAAGAATGAACCCGCTAAGGCTCGTGATTGCGCGCATCCTGATGGTCACGCCGACTTCACCAAGCATGATGGCGTAGAGGAAATCGAACTTAACGCTACACATAAGGAATTCTCATTCTTCGCTTGCAATCCTGAAACAGATCAGCACAGCGACGTTGTGACTTACACTCTCGATGTAGCAACAGGTGTTAGCGAGATTGATGCCGCCGACGCAGCAGACGTTCTCTACTTCGACCTCCAGGGTGTACGCGTAGTAAATCCCGACAAGGGCACTTACATCCGCGTTACCAAAGGTAAAGCAGAGAAAGTGGTGAAATAAGGATTGATAGAAATATCTTAAAATAAAAAATCGCTGAGGAAACTCAGCGATTTTTTTATTCATTTGAATGTCTCTTTGCTTTTTTTCTATCATCTATAATAAAAGCAATCAAGCCCACGATTGCAATGAAAGACACAAGCCCACACATAATATAAAATCCCATAATTGCAGTTCTCAAGTTTTTTATAATTTTACGTTTGTATGCAAAGGTAGTATTTTTTCTTAGGTTACCAGGTTTAAAGATTTATAAAAAATCCGAACGCAGGATTTTCAGCATCCGCTTTATCGCAAGATCAGGCAGATAGTACGCAGGATTATCAGCTCTCGAAGCTACGCAGGAAAGTGGCAGATAGTGCAAATCTATATGACTCCAATTGCTAATATTCGAAAGGTATAATGGAAATAAACTAAATATGATTCACAAAACGATAGATTCCGTGACATGTATCAAATTTATTTTGTTTCCCCGAAATAGTGAAATTCTCTACTCCAAAGTTAATAATGTAGCCTAACTGATAATTTGAAAGCATGAGGTAAGTCATTAATTGCCGGTATTCTGAATTTCCTATTTGGGGAATGGCTTTCACCTCGACAACAACACATTCATCAACCAAGAGGTCCATCTTTAATGAATTTTGAATCTCTATGCCTTTATAAAGAGCTGGAAGAATCTGCTCGATTTGGACTGAATGCCCTTTTTGGGTAAGTTCATGGGCAAGGGCATGTTTGTAATAACTTTCTCTAAAATATCGTCCGGCTGTATTTCTGACTTCAAATGCACAACCGATTATGTCGTGACCTATTTGATTAAGAAAATTGCGATTTGAGGGACTAAATATTGGCATAGCATATATTTCTAATATGATTTTTTTCAAAAGTAATAATTTCATCTAATTTTTGCAAGTTCAGCTTTATAATTTCAACAAGTGCAGACTCCTCTTCTGATCTGTTCATCACCAATCTGCGTGATCCAAAGAATCTATGTCTGTTGGCGTCAGAATTAATACAGACTATAAAAGAGATTGAAATCCTGCGAACCATCTGCTTAATCCAGCGAAAAAGCGTAAGCTGAAAATCCTGCGTTCGGAATATTTCAGCATCATCTTTAGAACAATATACTCAATTTTGGCAGGAATATCTTTTTAGGATTAGATTTATACTTCTGAATTAATTATCCAAGCGCAGATTTTTAAAGGCTCAAAGAGCCACGCAAGATGTGAGCAGGATTTTCGCAGATATCCTAATAATTAAATTAACAATACGAAAGATATTTTAACATTTATTGATTTAATTGAGAATCAAAAAGATAAATTTATATGAACAATTATTTTGCAAATTTGTTATAGAAAAAGTTGCATAGCGCGATTTTTCGTTATAACTTTGCAACCGCAAACGGGAAACAACGACACTCCTTGAGAGAAACGAAACGCCCCGCGAGCGATAGAACAATGACATTCTGCCACAGGACAAGCAGCGTCAGCCGACCCTTTCGGGGGAGAGGCTGACAGAGAGACAAGGAACATGAAGTTCACGTCAATCATATCCTCAAGATGAGATATCGGCCACGGACCTACAACAAAGCAAAAAGATATAGCAATATATTTAACAGCGGAGAGTTTGATCCTGGCTCAGGATGAACGCTAGCTACAGGCTTAACACATGCAAGTCGAACGGCAGCGGGGGAGGGGGCTTGCCCCCTCCTGCCGGCGAGTGGCGCACGGGTGAGTAACACGTATGCAACCTGCCCCTGCCAGGGGGACAACCTCCCGAAAGGGAGGCTAATCCCGCGTACATCCCCCGGGGGCATCCCCGGGGGAGGAAAGGAATACCGGACAGGGATGGGCATGCGCCGCATTAGGCAGACGGCGGGGTAACGGCCCA
>CAMWXH010000056.1 GCA_947178165.1 uncultured Porphyromonadaceae bacterium
AAGACCGTATTCTTCCGAAGAATCACTAATTTTGCAGTTGCCAGTTGAGAGTAGGATGTGTCTAATTGTCCCTTCTATTATACAGCATCAGGATATTTTTTACAATTATAATTGAAGTCTCATATTTTATTTGTAACTTTACATTTAACATCATAGTATTGTAATACTTAAACAAATCAAGTGAAATGGAGTCACATTACTTAATAGGGATGTTAAAGAATTAATCGTAAGTAATAAAGCATAGTTATGGATAAGAAAGAAATATTTAACCGGATAGAATATGTAGTGGCATGTGTTGGAGCTTTCGCACAGCGATTTAACCTCTCCAATATGCAGGCTTACGCATATCTGCGCCGTTTCACAGGCATAGATTTCCTTCTCGACTGCTATGCTGCCGAACATACTCTCTCCATCGATGACGCTGTTTCAGACCTCCAAGTCATTTGCCAACGGGAAGGAGGAAGGATATGAAACGTCTCTATCACGGTTCGAACGTCGCTATTGAGCAGATTGACCTCTCACGGAGTAAACGTGGCAAGGATTTCGGACAAGGTTTCTATCTAAATGCAAACCCCGAGCAAGCTATGGAAATACAATCCTAACTTCACATTGATTACAGGATCTTACGTGGACCATTCCAATCACCCTTATTTCATGCGTAAACTTCAGAACAAAGCATAAGAAACCGTATTACGGTAATGCGCACAACCAGGTCTTTCGTTCTTCGATCGATGACAATGCAGATTTAGCAGAATTATCCAACTATGCTAAAATTTAAAATTTAACAATATTGAAAAGTTTTTACATGGATATACTACGTAAAGAACTAAATGATATTTACCAATCTCAGAATCTTAATAATGAGATTTTAAATCATAAAGAAATTAACCGTTGCAGGAACCTTGCAGAGAATCTTATTCATATTACTAATGGGTGCGCTGTAATCACAGATGCTTCATGTGATCATTGTTACATTTTCTTTGGGTCTATTTGTTCCATACTTGGGATTTCTAAGCACTATCCTATTGAAAAAAATATCGCATCTAGTGATGAGGACATGATATATAATCTCATCCACCCTGAAGACCTCGTGGAGAAAAGAATGCTGGAATATGAATTTTTCAAATTCATAAATCCATTAACCGGAAGTGAAAAGATACATTATCAAGCCACATGCAGGATACGCATTAAAAGTGCCTTAAAAGATTACATCTTCGTTGATAATACAACTCAGATAATATGTCCCACTCCCAACGGTAAGATATGGCTGATTTTATGTACATATTCTTTATCATCCGATACAAGATGGTATGGCACAATTCATCCGTCAATTAAGAATAACCATTCCGGTGAAATCATGACTCTTTCTTTAAACGAACGGAGAAAGCAGATACTGACTCACCGAGAGAAAGAGATTCTTTTGCTTATTAAACAGGGAAAAGCGAGTAAACAGATTGCGGATACACTTGATATCAGTATAAATACAGTGAACCGCCATCGTCAGAATATTCTCGAAAAACTTAGTGTTGCTAACTCAATTGAAGCTATAACAGCCGTAGAATCAATGAATCTATGGTAAATCCTTGTGGTTATAAATCAGTATTGTAAAATTTCAGGTTTCAAAATAATTTTGCAAAAAAATATTTTGAAATGAAAAAACTAATCTTCTTATCCCTCTCAGTCTTGTTTAGTTTATATGTTAATGCAAAATCCGGAAAAGACTTTAGTTGGGAAAATTCAACTGTTTATTTTGCAATAACCGACCGATTCCTTGATGGTGATTCAACCAACAACGTCAATTATGGCCGAAAAATAGATTATGGCTCTGAACGACTTAATGCAGCAACCTTTCACGGTGGAGACTTCAAAGGCTTGCTTCAAAAAGCCAAAGAAGGTTATTTCCGGGATTTAGGAGTGAATGTGCTATGGATGACAGACGTATATGAACAAATTCACGGCTGGATGAGCGGAAGCGGATCGGTAAATGATTTTCCACACTATGGTTACCATGGATATTATCCTCTCGACTATACACAAATTGATAAGAATTACGGCACCGTAGAGGAATTTAGAGAATTGGTTGACACTCTTCATTCACAAGGAATAAGAGTTATGCTTGGAGCCAACCTGAACGATCCGGGCTATCCCACTCTGCTCGATGCAGTTCAATATGGATTTGCAGAAACAGGACTAAGTGAGCAAGAGGCAGCTGAACATATCAAGGATTGGAGTTTCGACGAGTTCTTTGTCGGACGCTTAAGTTGGGATGGATGGTATAACCGTGATTGGATCCGAATGCCCGATGAAGATTGGGATGAAACAAATCCCCTCGAAGCAACCTTGTTTGGAATGCCCGATTATAAAGATGAAAACAAAAACGATGTAAGGATTCCTGATTTTCTTAAACGGAAATGGAAAGCGGAGGGAAAAGGAAATGATGCATGGGTAAATCCTACGGCACGCAAACTAAGAAAGGATCATGACTGGAATCCTCTCCAATATGTAATCGCTTGGATAAGCTCATGGGTTGAGGAATTTGGGATAGATGGATTCCGTTGTGATATTGTGGAGAATGTAGGTATTGACCGATGGAAAGAATTGAATATAGCTTGTAATAATGCCCTTGATAAATGGCGAGATAAACATAAAGGGGAGCCGGGTGCCGACTGGACCGACAGATTTTATATGACCGGAGATTATGACGGGGCATCAATCGAATATATGCCGGAATATGCTGATGCAGGTTTTTCAAGTATGGTTAACTTCTATTTCCCGAAACGTGGTGATTTAGATGGTATAGTGTATGTTTGGCAAGCATACGCTGATAGTATGGAAAACCATAAGGATTGGCATCCTTTCAGCTATCTTAATAATTCATATCACCGCGACGCTGATTCGTCGAATATGATTGATTGCGCTTCAACTTTACTATTATCGCCTGGGATTATACAGATATTTTATGGAGATGAAACAGGGCGAGGATTAAGCGATGCACGATTTAATGTGGATAGCAATCAAGCCTTTCGGTCGGATATGAATTGGGAGAATTTAGACCATTCCCTATTAAACCATTATAAGAAATTAGGAAGGATTCGCAAGAATAATCCCGTGATTGGGAATGGAAGGCAAAAGACAATTGACACTCATACCTGCCTCCGTTATAACGAAACCGAGAAAGTAATGATTAAACTCAAACCCAATGAGACCGGAACAATCAATGTAACCGGAATTTTTGAAGATGGTGCAAAAGTAGAGGAACTTTATACAGGACAAACAGCAGTAGTCAATAATGGAGGTATCTTGTTCCCCTCCTATGAAAATGATATTGCAATAATAAAAATGGTTTCTTATCCATAAAGATTCAAGAGGAGCGCATCTCACGACGCGCTCCTCTTCCATTGTTACAAATATAAAATCTCTATGGTTTAAAGATTCCTTTTCTCTGCTTTTCCTTTGCGCACATTGATATAGATACCTTTCTCGGGTCGAGCTACGGGGAGGCCGTTCAGGTCATAATATATACCTTCTTCAGAAGAATCAACTTCTATATTCTCAATTCCGGTTTGAACCCCCGAGCCTTTTACAGCTATCTTGGTAATCTCAGAAATATATTCTCCTGAAGTATGATTTACGTGAACCTTAGTTTCAAGCATCGTATCTTTTGAGGGACGATCTATCGAAACAACAGCTTTGTGTTCGGAATTTAATTCAAGACTAACTTTCTCGAAATCATTATCCTCAGTCTCATCATCAAAGAGGTCGCCCTCTTCATCAGTCTCATCATCACCAAGGATCTCACCTTCTTCTTCCGCCTCGGTCCTCTCGGCAAATCTTCTGACGTCCTGACTGCCGGAGGAAATCTCTTCTCCAAGTCGCCAGTGCAATTCAAATTCTGCCTCATTCATCAGGAGATCCTCGTTAACTGTTCGGAATCTCTCAGGAAGAGCAGTATCAAATTCAACATTCACTTCAACTGAGAGATCAGCTTTCTCTGTGCTTCCGTTTTCAGCTTCCTCTCCAACAAATGAAATGACAGCCTCCGGTTCTGAAATTTGTGAATTTTTCCAATTATTTGCTGCTTCATACTCAGCTTTCTTACCCACAGGCACCATTACAGGCGCATATGCCCCTGTGGCTACACGCCATGCATTGCCACTGATTGATTGTGGGGCCGCAGTGTTGCAGATATAAACCTTTATATCCGGACAACCATATACAACATCCGAAGCATAATTCATCGATGTAACCGACGCGGGAACCTCTAACTCTGTAAGGGCAGTATTGCGGAATACGTAATTACCTATAGAAGTCAATCCGTCAGGGATAGTTACCTTAGCAAGAGCCTCACAGCCATCGAATGTGTTCATCTCAAGTCTTGTAACTTTTGAAGGAATCATAACCTCTGTCAGTTTCTTACAGTTGGCGAATGTCCAGCTTGCAATTGTTGTTACGGTCTCGGGCAATTCCATCTTACCGGCAACAGCATTCTCCTCATCACCCGAAATAATCACCCATTCCAGTTCATTGCAATCGCGCACGAAATTCTGAGGAATCGAAGTTATTGCTGAACCAAGTGTGAGTTTCTTAAGTTTCTTACATTCCTGGAACATTCCGCTCTGAAGTGTCTTGACACTATTCGGGAGAACAGCTTCCTCAAGGTTAGCACATTTATTGAATAAGTTCTGTCCTACTGTTGTCACCCCTTCCGGCACTTCGACAGAAGTAATTGCCGAGCATCCCTGGAAACAAGAGCTACCGATTGAGGTAAGTTTTGAAGGGAAGTTGATTCCGCTGAACTCCTCCTCTGCATAGGTCTGGACATTCTCTTGATTCTTTACCGTAATCGTTGTAAGGCCGGTGCAATTCTGGAAAACATAGTTTCCGAAAGAGGTCACATTGTCAGAAACCTTCACCACCTTCAGATTCTTGTTACCTGAGAATAGAGAATTAGGCAATGCTGTAATAGTCTCCGGAATTACTATAGTCTCGTTAGCAACTCCGGCGAGAGCTTCAGTTCCGAGTGTTTCAAGAGATGCAGGAAGAGTCACCACCAGTTTTGAACAGCCTTTAAGAGCCGAAGATCCAATAGATGTTACGCTTTCCGGAATTTCAAGCGTCTCAAGTGAAGAGCAGTTCTGTAAAGTATAATCAGCAATCTTTACCAGATTCTTAGGCAGAATAACCGATGTGAGTGCAGAACAATTCTGCATCGCATTTCCCTCGATTGTTTCCACCTGATCTCCGAACGCAAGCTGAGTCAAGGCCTGGCAATAAGAGAAACTATAAGCTGGAATCTGCTTGAGAGAGGTCGGTATATTCACTGATGTGAGATTCTTACACTGGAAGAAGACGCGTGACCCTAAAGACTCTAAACCTTCGGGAAGCACTATTGATTCAAGTCCTGCATAACTGAATGCCCATTCGCCAATCGACTTCACACTTTCGGGTAAAGTAACGCTTGCAAGTTTTTCGCAGTTTGCAAAAGCCTGATTGGGAATCGCTGTCAGTTTGGCATTTATAACAATAGATGTAATGTTATTAGCATAATAGAAAGCACTGTCATTCATTTCAGTCACTCCGAATTCCTTGCCCATATAGGTAATCTTTTCGGGAATAACTATGTCTCCAGTCAGAAGTTGGTTGGCTTCCTTTATCTTATCGCGTGTCGGTTTGCCGTCGAGTTTTGGATAAGTTATCTTTACACTTTCAGAATCTTCGGTAATAACAACCTTATAAGTCACGTTATCCGCAGAGAAGATATCTCCGTTATTGACCGGAATATTGAAAAACTCAATGTTTGTGAAATTTTTCCAACCATCCTTTGCCTTATACTCCTCCTCAAATCCTGATGGAATCTGGAGATGAGCAACGGGATAGAGAGATTCACTGAAAGTGTTTTCTGAAATTGCAGGAGGATAAACTGAATTAACTTTAATCGTTTGCAATGCAGTGCATCCCGCAAACGCATTTTCCCCAATCTCCGCAACTGAAGCAGGTATATTCAATGAAATAAGGGATGCATTATTCTCAAACGAAGATGCACCCAAGCTTACAATCGTTTCGGGGATTTCAACTGAGCTTAGGCCACATCCTTTATACAGGCCTTCAGGAACAGAAGTAAGCGATTCAGGCAAGAATAGTGTCGTCAGATCCTCACATCCGGAAAATGCGTATGCGCCTAATGATGTAATTGTTTTAGATAATTCCACTCCCTCAGCACCTTTTATTTCGCTCAGGGAAGAATCTGTGAATGCATTCGCACCAACCTTAACAATTGAAGCCGGTAAGGTTACGGATGTTACTGTTGATTCCTTAAATGCCTCGGCATCAATCTCTGTTACGGTATAGGTTTTCTCCTCGTCAACAAATTCCGATGGTATAACGATCACTCCTGTATAGGCTGACGGATTCTCAATAGTGGTCAGAGACGAGGGATTGACAAGCTTAACCTTCCCTGTTTGGTAATCAGTAAGGGAGAAGTAAAGCCCGTTAATTTCAAATTCCGTTTTTGCTCCCTCCGGAAGTAAACTTGGAGCCGCCTGAAATTCTTTCCAGTCGCGCGGAATCATTTCCAAGGAGAAGTTCCATCCATCCCAACTGCCGTCTTGGAGCACACGTCCGGAAGCTCCCCACCCTGAATAACCGAAATTTCCCTCAGTGGAGTCCTTGACCCAATAGCTCCAATAGCTGGCATACCATCCTGCTCCCCAGAAATCATCTTTGTCAACGGCTTCCCAGTTATCATAATCATAATCTGACGAGCCTCCCTTGTCAGGATCATATCCACGAGGATGAATAAACACACCGTCAGGAGAATCAAGATACTCAAAGTTACCATTATCATAAAGTTGAATCTCACCATCCGAGTCTGCATCCCAACCGAATCCATTTATGGTATATCCTCCAAGTGGATCAACCGGTGAAGATACGTTGGTATATTGTATCAATCCGTAGAGACGCGGATTATTGGCTATGACAGTCCTGATCATGTCAATACCGGTTGCCAATCCATTCCAACGATACCCGAAAACAAGGGCGGTTTTCTCTCGGTCATCGTTCCATTGAATCACCAAAGCAGCGCGGTTTTCTCCCTCTCCGCTCCAGTTCTGGATATCATCGAAAGTGAATTCATTCTCGGGAAGTGCCGGTGCTTCCGGATTCGGATCCCATTCCCAGGCGGGAGCAATCTTTTTTGCACCCTCTTTTTTAATAGTCTCACCATAACGAATACCTTGAACTTTCTCAGGCACTCTCTTGGCTTGCACGGTTCCTGCCAAGATTAGGGCAGACACCGCTAAAATCATAAATTTCTTCATGATCGAAATAGATTAAATATAGATTAATTAAAGTATTATCTTTTCTGCTTTACCTCCGCATCGACGGATATACACACCCTTCTCGGGATTCTTTATTCTCTCACCTTGAAGATTATAATATTCAACTTCCCCAAAACCGGATAAGGCAGTTATTTCTCCAATTCCGGATGTCGAGAATAACAGTTCCAATCTGGCCATGGCTATCTTCCCATTGCTGTTACCCTTTATCTCGACATAACCGCGACTCCCTTCTGAAACATTTACCGGCATAATTTCAAGGTCACCGTTCATCATCTTTGCCTTGAATTCTGAGGGATTGCTAACCGAGACAATGCTTTTCACAATTGCCGCTTCCATTGAATCAGCATCACTGAATAAGCCTGCGAGATTAATTAAAGTAGGTTCGCTCGGAGAAACTGCCTGAATCCCCGGGTCATGAGCCACCGGAGCTTCAAGATCGGGGAAAACAGGTAACGATGGAAACCAATAATTTGAAATCATGGGGTATTCCTGAAGGGTTTTCCCATCCGAATCGGTGCGTCGCAATGTGTAATTAGGATTCTGGAAATAGTGAAACAAGGAGATGTAAAGTTCATCTGTCACAGGATGTGGACGCATTGAGCACCCATATATGTTCCAGCGTGAATATTTATCGAGTCCCTCTTCTTCAGCCTCCTTATCAAGATTCACAATAACAGAAATTTCATCGCGGTCGATGTCATACTTGTAGATCCGCGCATTAGAGAACCAGGAATTGGGTCCTCCATTCCAATAAAGGACATTTTTTCTGAACGATGCACAGAAACCATCGGGGGTCCAGGCATACCAGCTGTTGGAGGGTGGATAAATGCCGGAAGGAATCTCAATCACTTTCACTTCGAGAGTCGATGGATCAACCCGCATGAGATAAGGAAGGGTTGCACCAGTTCCCTGCACATCCTTAGCGACACTCACCCACAGTGACCCGTCTTTAGCCAAGACCACAGAACCGATACCCGGCATCACTTTCTCTCTCCCATTATCCGGTTCCGGGAGATAATCTCTTACAGCCTCCATTGTGATAGTCCCTACCACCTTATCCTGCTCCGGGTCAATAACCAAAAGGCCGAATTGCTGATGCGCGGCAAAGACTCTGTCATTCACCCGCACCATGCTCCCGCACTGCCCATGATATAATGAGCCTGTAGGATCTGTATTCGGCCGGTTGTCTGCACCGTTTGGATTGGCAGAACCCTCAACCTGTCCTACCACCTTATAATCATCAGTATCGAACACCCAAATTCCATTGCTGGAGGAGATATATCCCTTATGTTCATCCACTCCTAAGTATCCCCTTCCGTCGCATTGTTTCCCGGAAGGATCTATTAGCGGTGTCTGATAAAGCATCTTTAGAGTGCGAGCATCGGCAACGGTGATGCGTCCCCCCTGCACGGAAGCACCCGGATCTTTATCCTGCTTGGCTATGAAAAAGAATCTGTCGCCATAAATCTGTCCGAACTGGTTGGTGCAGCCCAACTGATTCCCATTCTCTGAGTTGGCCATCTGAAAGATTCGGTAGCTCCATTCGCCATCATTAGAGATCCAATTAATCGTTGAGTTTTGATGACCATACCAATCTTCATTCACAATAAATACGCCATCTGTATATTCTTCATCTGCTCCTCTAAGTGAAAAGACTGGCAAAAGAAAGGATAGCAGCGAAATATATATTTGGATTTTCCTTCCTGAATGTTTCATAGCTTGAATTTTATAGCGTGAGAGGTCTCGTTGATTCGCAGGATATATAATCCTTTAGAATAGTTAGGAATATATTCCCAGTTATCCGTAGAGATGATTTGACTTTCAATCACTCTTCCGTTTATATCATATATATTGGCTGTGCATCCTTCCAACCCATTTGCCGAAATTATACCGTCAGAATAATTTAGGCCATAAGAACAGGAAGCATTTTGGATGCCTGTTGTTTTGCCAACATTCACCAACAGCTCATGAGCCACGACTTTCCCATTTGACTCTGCAAGCAGGCGTAATTTGCATTCACCATCTGCAACCGGATTCAAGGTCAGTTTCCCGTTAACAAGAGTGGCTTCGACAATATCCTCTTTAGAGGATGCCCGGCTTTCTGTATCATTATTTCGGTCAAGACGGAAAAATATATGATTCTCTCCGCCATCAAGATCCCTGATATGGTCGTAAAGATTGATTTCCTCTGCATTTAAGCCCAATTTTACATTATCAAGGCCAGTAAATTCCGGATCATATCTGTCGGGGAAGATAGGCATGGCAGGAAACCAGAAATATGGTCGCAACTGCTGATAATCGTGAATCTCCCCCGTTGTTCCATCTATACGGTAAATCCATTCATAGCGATAATTATAGCTGGCACCATGGGTTGTGGCAAAAACAATTTCATCTGTGCGGTCGTCATAGCCCATTGTAGCGTATGGCACTTGAAATGTGTTCTTATCCTTGCCCGGACGTTTACCCAAGGAGAAATATGGATCCTCAGGGAGGTCATTGCCAATCTCCCATCGATAAATAAACCCGGGGCTCGAACCTAAGATTTCATCCTGATAACCTGATCCTACGCTGGCCCAGTAAAGCACATTCTTCTTCTTTGAAGCAATGAAATTTGTGGATCGCCATGCTCCCCATCCGGTTGTAATGTTTCCGGCGCTTTCGGGTAAAACATAGCTGTTCAAAACTGTTGCATCAAAAGGATCCACCTCTACAAGACGTGTAATGGTTTTTCCATTATCCACTCCGCGCTCGGCAAACCAGATATGACCATCGGCACTTCTAACCACACCTTGCACGGCATAAGACTTATTAGCTCCTTCACCTATAGGAGTGCCAAGATTATCTACAATCTCATCTTCTTCTGTATCTATCACCAACAAACCGTTAGATTGCGTGACTGCAAACACGTATGGCCCTGAGCAAACCATATTTCCAACCTGACCTTCATATAGTCCCTTTTCATCATCGGCCACCTTGATCTCTTTGCCCAAAGTGAATGCTGAAGCGGCAATTGCATAATTCTGACTTCCAGCTTTCTCTAAATCAATATTCAAGACGCGTATCCCCTTATGATGGCCGATATAGACCTTGTCAGCCCTTACGCCAACACACGCCCGGCCGTCTCCCATCATTGTGGAGCCGTTTGGCCCCGCTGCCCCGTTGCCGGGTGTTGTGCCAATTTCATCGAAGGATACTATCTTCTTTAAAGTCTTTGCATCCGCAATCAATAGCCTTCCTCCTCCGAATCTATAGCGGTCGCCGTTATCGCTCGGTTGCTTTGACATTACATATAACCGGTCGCCAAATATCATTCCATATTGAGAGGTGCATCCAAATGCCTCGCCAGGATTCTGTGATTCAAAGACCCTATATTTCACCTCATTCCCAGAAGTGATATAGTTTATTGAGCCATTTGTATGTCCAAACCACTCCTCATTGAGCCAGAAAGTGCCTTGCTGATAATGGTCGGAAAGGGGTTGGCGGTCACGTGGCATAACAGTGACCATAAACGAATCGCTTTTCACTCCGCTTCCATCTGTAGCCTCAAACCAAGCCGTGCAGGAACGCGCCGAAGCGTAACGAGAAAGTTCATCGTAACTATTCCACATTGACCCTCTCCGTTCATCTTCAGTATAATTTGCCGGATTCCCTTGAAGCAAAGTACCAAAAGGAGTGGTTACAAACTCGTATGTCTTGTCAGCTTTCTGATAGTTAGCCTTGACAATGGGACCCTCGGGATCATCGTCAAGATCGGTCACAAGACGCAATGAACGTATATTGGCGTCTTCCGGTAAAACCGTAACTTTCACCGGGTGGGCATTATACATAAATTCCACCGAAGGGTATGCGTCGAGAATAAGTTCTCCTCCCTCAAATTCCGGGAGAATAATAGACGTAATAGGAGAAACTCCCGATGCTGACTGAGAAATACCGGCCACCCCCAACAGGATTGATGCCGGCAGGATAGGATAGTAAAGCTTTTTCATTGGTTATCTATGGTAAAATTTTATCGTTCCTGCATCTCTTTTCCCTACATAAATTCCAGTCGGGAAATCGAATGCCTCCCCTTTCCGGAATCGACCCATAAAGTTGCCGTGAATGTCGTAAACCTCAGTTTCCCAGTCTGCATAGTCTTCTATAAAAATCGGTGATGTCGAGGAATAATCATCAAAATGTATATAGTCAAGTTTATCAGCCCAAGCCACAGATGCACCCGTGGAACCATCCACAAAATCATCAGGATTAACCGGACCGTCGAGAGGCATATATTTCCACGCATTCACATCTCCATTTTTCAGTTTCACGCTTGTCATCCCTAATCCTGAATAACTGTATTCAGAACTTTCAGCTTCTTTAGTGCCCAGCCAATAGCTCCAATAGCCTGCATACCATCCGGCATTCCATCTCATATCTGAAGATGAGGAATCTGCTTTCCACCAGTCATAATCGTAAGCCGGATAACCGAATTGCGTGTAGTTGAGCGGATGTTCAATTATATGGCTTTCCTTTGCTTTCGAGATTGCCTCTTTACACATCGCTTCAGCGTCTTCGCCCGGAGATGAATGCTGACCCATCATAAGATTTGGATTATAGAAGTCAAACATAATGTATGGGTCATCTACAGCACCTTCAAAATCGTAATAGAGGTGATTCAATATCTCATTGTTTCTCGAATAGCCTACTCCGTCAAGAGTTGAGCCATAAACGCCTGTAAGCTGCACCAGGGCGCAGAAATCGTCACTTTCGGCGGCAATCTTTCTTATCATCCCTTCACCGGTGGCCTCTTCACCATCTTTCCACCGGTAACCCCACACGTAAGCTTTCCTTTCATAATCGTCAAGGAATTGAACCACTAATGCAGCTTCATTCTCACCTTCTCCACTCCAACGCCTTATCTTGCTGAAATCGACTTGAAATTCACCGAAGGCACATATCACAGCGCCTGAAAATAGGGCTGTTACAACTGCTGTCTTTCTTAATTTCATATTCTGTTATTTTTTATTTTTCTCGATATGTACTAATCAACAGGAGGAAGAGGTTTCTCTTCCGGGAGTGTGATATGGAGGTCACGAGCCCTCGATATTTCAGTTGAGGTTTCCCCAAGCCATCCGCAATATTGATTCACACCCGTATAAACCCTTATAAAATCCACCCCCGGAAGATCAACCTTGTTCCCATCTCTGTCAACGGCCCATCCTATGTCGAAGGAATTTAAATCTGCATAATCATTGGGATGATTATCAACATATCCCCAATCGTAGGAATATAGGACATAATATGACCCGGCACCGCTTAAATCTTTAGCATTCGGAGCTAAAAGGGTTCCTTCGAAGGAGAGCGCATCACAGTCTGTCCATAAGGGATAATAGGACTGCGCATGAAATGAGTTTTTTGCGATATAGCCCTTCTCTCCTAATGAATCTTCCCATCGGATATAGGTGGTATCGGTAAGAAATCTTGAATCATCAGGAGTTTCCTCCTTCCTGTCGTCGGGCCGGAAATATCTAATGGCATAATTATGGCGTGTGGAGGGTTCGCGATAGGCACTTCCGGCCAATTCAAACCATTCATCATCAGGGAGTCCATTGCAATTTGTGTCAAGACTCACCATCACTATTCCCGGTTCTGCGGAGCCGCCCTTTGCATCCGGATTTGAAAGCTCATAAAATGCGTTTCCCCATATCCGGAAATCATATTCACCCTCAACATTCATCACCGTATGATCGAACCCAAAGGTTACATAACCGCCATATCCTCCGAGAGAAATCATAATGTCGTTTGTGCCGGAAATGCTTTCCTCTGCTTTTTTTAGAATATCAGCGTATGTGTCGCCCGGTTCAAATTGCGGCATCTCGTTTATGAACTGGCCGGGAGCAGGATAATATTCATATACGTTAGATATATAAGCACTATATTCAACCTCCTCATGCATGACCCGCACAGTGAAATCAAATTCGTAAGGGGTCTCTATGTCTATAATCTCAAACCGCAGATGATAGTCGCCCTCCTCTTTCTCCAGGAATATGTAATCGCGATCGGAAGAGAGCTCAACCCACTCCCCATTTGCATTGGCCATGCTCCATCGATATTTCTCACCGGTAAGTGCGGGGTGCAAGTCGAGTTTCTGCATCCTTCCGATATAATAGAAATCATCTATTCCCAAACTCACCATTGGTATCTCATCGGAGCAGGACACAAGCATCATTCCTCCCATAATAGCTGGGATATATTTGCATGATTTCTTAAGGATAAACTTGTTCATCGCTTTCATAATGCTTTTAATTAGGCAGGAAAACAATATGAGCTGGAATATCTCCGGTTCGCACGCTCCATTTCTTTCGTCCCTCTTTAGTGAAGCAATAGAGTGTGCCGGAGGATACGTAATTCTTGGCATCAGTAACGAAGATGTCTCCTGTTTCAGGATGCACCGCAATTCCGTATGGAATCGTTATATCCTTTTCCGTACCGTCTGTTATAAAGCCCTTGGAAATAATCTCTTTGCTTCTCACATCTATTATGCCGTAGCTGATAGTGTTGGAGGAGGTGTAATTATTCCATTCCGTGGCATAGTAATAAAGGGAATCCCCTTTTATAGCCATGTTGGAACAAGCCACAGGAATGGTGTCGGTGACAATCATCTGATTATACCCTTTTCTTTTATCAAGCACATATAGGCGCGAGGGTCGAGTCTGGTAATCACCCCGCGAAGTAACCCATAGCTTATTATATCGGTCTTTCTTCACTCTATGAAGGTTTATTCCAACAGGTATCTGCTGCACTTGCTTGAAGTCGATCATCTGTATCACCGAAACGGTGTTATCATAGTCAGGCACCCTATATCCTCCGGAATTTGCCACATACATATAATCATCCACAATCTCCATCTCCTCCGGCTGATAACCCACGCTAACCTTGCGTGTGATCGCAAACGATGTGGTGTCAACCTCAAATACAGCACCCTTCGGTGCTTCGGGATCAATCAGGACCGGACCGACGTATGAACTCACGTAGGCTTTACCGCGATAAAACCTCACGTATCTGCAGTTGGGTATATCAATCTGGCCGAGCCTTACTCCGGTTCTTGCATCCATAACTTCCACCTTGTGAGAGCAATTCACCACCACATAAAGCTTGCTGCCATAGATTCCGATATCGTTGCCGACATCTCCCAATTCCTTTATCACGTTTGGATTCCTTTCGGCATAGAAATTTCGGGAGTAGAGTCCGGTGCGATAGTCATAAAAATCGAGAGTGCATTTATTGGAACCCATGTTCCCTTCATTCACAAGATAAAATCCGCGGATGTCGCTCCGGTAGTTTTCATCACCTATTATATCATATTCCGTGGGCACCACAAGCTCATCTTCACGGCAACCGGTAAGGCCTATCGCGAGCCACAGAAACATCAAATTTATGGCTTGTCTCCTAATCTTCATATCTCTGCTGTTATGGCGAACCGATAATTTCTTTTCGGCATTGGATAATTAAGGATTACGTCATAGTCCTGGCTCAGAAGGTTATTCACCTCTATCATTCCTCGAAGATTGACCTTGCCGAAACGAAAGTCTTTTCCAATGGATATGTCGGATGTGTACCATGGCTGCGTGTAGTTATATCTTATGTTTTCCTGCTGGTTATACCTTTCGCCGACATATATCCAGGAATAGTTAAGACTCCAGCCACGCCAAAGGATGTTACCTATCACCGAACCTGAATTGCGCGGAATGTAAGGAATCTGATGCCGATAATAATTATCTGCCGGATTTGTTATGTCGATTGCACGCTGGAAGGTGTATTGCAATCTTAAGGTGAAATAGAAGTCTTTTAATGGGTTCAAGGTCATCATTCCCGTCACATCTATTCCGCGAATCTCGACAAGTCCGAGATTAAGCATGGTCCAGCGGAATTGTTGCCCTTTCGGGTATGCCACAATCTTATTATTCACGCGATTATAATAGATATCGGTAGAGAAACGTGCCGCTGTCAGAAAAGCATCCTGCGAATTATGGTCATAAAGAACTCCTACATTATATTGGGTCACTTTCTCCGGTTCAAGCTTGGAGTTACCCATATCAGCATAATAGAGGTCGTTGAACGTTGGCATCCTGAATGATTGTTTGCAGAAAGCACGCAACGAAAAATCCTTATTTCTAAGTGGATTTCCGCTTATGAATACCGCCGGGGTGAATACATGTTTATCGGCAGGTGATTCCTGGCCTATTATCCTGTCGTGAATGAAAGTGCCTAATCCACTTGCCTGAACCTTGAATCTGTCAAGGTTAAAAGCTGTGGCAAAAGAGAGAAACTGTGATAACCGTTCGGGCTTTACGAATCCATATACATCAGCATCCAAGGTGTTCCACATGAAATCGTAGCTCACCGAGGCTCGCCAGTTATCCAGAATCTCATATTCATTGGCCGAAGATAAATATATTTCTTTCTGCTTGTATAGATTATCAACCTTAATCTGCTTGTCGTCATTATTTACGTAATGTGTTCGGTAAAAAGCATATTTCACATTATTAAGTGTCGAAAACCGCCCGAAGTAACCGTTATAACGACCTTGCACAAAAGAGTTGGTGTCCCATATCCTCTCTCCACGTCTCCATACATTATTGACAATAGCCCCCGGTACACCCCTCTCAGAGTTATAGTTGTATGCCTTCAAGTGCCAGGAGCCGGAGGGGAGGCTGCCATTGAAGCCAAGCTCGAGACGGGTTGCGTTTATATCGCCATTTTCTCTTACGGCTGTTGTATCGTATGCTAATTCACCGGCCGGATTGACGCGCCGATATCTGAATTTATATTTGCCACTTGAATTGATCCATTCCGCACTCAGCGAAGCGTTCACCCTTTCACTAAGCTTGAGTTCCACAAGTGCAGATGGATTTATAAGATCGAAAGAGCCGGTGCGTATTGTTAGGCGCGCGTGATAATTTTCCCCCTCTTCAAAATGAGGCGTACGTGTGCGCATATATATTGATCCCGCCGAACCGAAATCCTTGGCAGGTTGCAGAATTTCACTTTTCTGTCCATTATATAAGGAGATAGATTCTATATTATCGAGCGAGAACTGACCTAAATCAATCTGGCCGTTCTGTGCATTTCCCAATTCCACCCCGTCATAGACTACACCGGTATGGTTCGTTCCCATCGAACGGATATTTACAGTCTTTATGCCCCCTACTCCTCCATAATCCTTTATCTGGACCCCGGAGAAATAACGCATAGCATCTGCCACGCTGTTGCTGTTGAGCCGGCGCAATTCATCTCCGCTTAACGTCTGTGCCGGGATCACATCCTGTCCGGGGCGCGAGGCTGTAACGACAAGTTCCTTAAGGTTTCGGCCTAAAGTATCGGAAGCCTGACTGGAATCAGACTTTAATTTTCTTTCCTTTTTCTCTCCCTTCTCCTCCTTTCTTTCCTTTGCATCACTTTCTGTTTTCTCATTAGCGATGCAGACAGAAATGCCGGATAGTCCGAAAAGAAACAGAAGCACGAATATTTTTTTTATCATTCGTTTCACTTAGTTATGTCTCTTACAATTCTCCGCTTCCATTTGGATAATTCCCCGCAATCTTCCGGATGTCATCGCGACAGCCGGAAGATGCCGGAGAAAGGCAGAAATTTGTAAGAAACTGTTTTCAATTGTCGAAATCTTTTGGCAGTAAGGCATTTAATGAATCATCATATCCTTTAATGAACCAAAAGAAAAATCCCGTCGACATACTGAAAGTCAGTATTCAACGGGATGTATATTCCGATCCTTTATGAAACGATCTTTTGATTGAAACGAATCTTGGATGAATCGAGACGCTTTATAATGTAACCACTTTCAAACATTAGTTCATTGGAAGTGGATAAGTCGAAGCCCATAATCCCGCAGGCACTGATTTATGTATGGCATTGGCAGGTCTTCTGACTTATCCTTGCCGGCGACACCTTCTCAGAACCAATAGTTCCAATGGTTTTATCGTCAGCATCGTAGCGGTCGTTATATATTAAGTTGACCGCATCCGAAAAACGGACTTACAGCAGCGGGTACTGTTCCGGATTCTCACCGGATTCCCTTTTGAATCTCCCCGGACTTATTTCCGACTCCCCTCTCTTGGGAATAGGAGATACCATTGCAACGGCAAAGTTATATAAATTTTTTCAATATCCAAAAGTTTATTCTTTATTATTTATACAGGAATTTATTTATACAGGAACTGACCCTGCCTCCTTTCTTTATTCTCTGTTGATAGCATCTATCAACCAACCGCTGAGCCGACGTGTCTTGGTTTCGAAATTCGCACCTATAAGATATATCTCTTTCCCAGATGAGACATAGGGGCGCCAGTATTCCTTTTCTTTTATTTGAGCCATTGCCTTCTCTGCACTGCTGTCGATTTTGAACTCGAAGATATAGACTCTTTGCTGTGTCTCAACTGTAATGTCTATCCTACCGTCCGAAGTGCGTTGCTCCATTCTCGCAAAGAAGCCTAAAAGAGTGAAAAGAAGATACACCGCATTTTGGAAATGACTCTCCGCACTCCCCTTCTCCGTATATGGCACTCCAGCAACAAGACTATCCATACTTCTCATGAATTTCTCAGGCTTGCCATCTCTGACAGCACGGATGAAGTCAGGCATCGTGAATCCCGATCCGGGCATCATGTCGGGAATGTAGCTCTTCATCAGGAATCTTAAGAAACCTTCCTTAACCTCTTCGTTAGGATAGTCAAGGATATAGCTTTCCGTGTCATGGTCATAATCCCGGATGGTGAGGTAGCCTGACTGATAAAAAACTGGTACAGGATTGCTGTCGAGTAGTCCGGCTGATTCAAGTTCCATCCTGTCCATCTCAACCGGGGCAATGTCACTGAATGGACGATTAATTTTGCTAAGAAGTGTAACAAGATAGGTCGGGGTTCCGCTCTCGAACCAGTAGCGGCCCGGATCCTCCTTCTTGAAAGTATTAATAAGACTGAATGGATTATAGATATCAGGTGAATTCATTGAGAAGTGGTACCCGTCGTATAGTTTTTTTAACAATGACACGGTCTCCTCTTCACTTTTTCCCAATTTATCACTTAATTTTTGTATTCCTTTACCAAAATATATTGGAAGTTCCTCGGCCGTGACACCGCATATAGCAGAAAACTCCGATGAAAAAGAGATATCCTCAAGATTATTGAGATCTGAGAATATAGAAACTTTGCTAAAGCGCGCCACTCCCGTAATGACAGCTATTTCAATGTACCTATCCTGCGTCTTAAGATTTGAATAGAATGATTTTAAGGTCGATCGGTAACATTCAGCAAGCTCAGGACGATCAATGGTATTGAGCAATGGCTTGTCGTATTCATCTATCAGTATAACCACTCTCTTACCTGTTCGCTCAAAAAGATTCTTAATTAATGAACCGAAACGGATACTCACAGTTTCATCTGTCGAACCTGCATTCTCTATTAATCCATAATCCTTCTCCCATTCTCTAAGCTGGAAACTAAGTTTTTCAAGCAACCCTTTCTCTGAGTTATACATTCCGTTGTTCAAGTCAAGATGCAAGACCGGCCGAGGTTCCCAGTCGTCAGTGAGCCTGTCCAGGGCCAGTCCCTTAAACAAATCCCGGCGTCCCTCATAGTATGCTTCCAAAGTGGAAAGTAAGAGGCTTTTACCAAAACGACGCGGACGGGACAGGAAATAATATTTTCCTCCCTTGAGAGTCTGCACGAATGAGGTTTTATCCACATAAACATACCCCCTCTCTATAATTTCACTGAATGTTTGTATCCCTATCGGGTATTTGATCTCCTTATTCTCCTGTTTCATTTCGCAAAGATAATGTTTTATAACTTTTTTTCCAATAGACAGAACTTTTCCCTTTCCGATTCGTTATAATATATGAAAAGTAAATCGTTTCATGATGTTAGGTTAGTTTAGAAAGTATTATGGAAAA